>JAUWLR010000254.1 GCA_030613615.1 Candidatus Eiseniibacteriota bacterium | reverse complement strand
GCGCGGCCACTGGAAGCACACGGAAATCTGATGGGCGGAGGGCCGGACGAACCTGGGTGGAACCGCCTCTTGCCGCCACAGTCCCGGCCGCGCGACCGTCTGGAGGTCGACGTTGCTGCTCGGAATCGATGTCCCAGGTGTCCGTAAGTTCGATGTCGTGGGCTTCGGTCTGAACGCCGTCGACCACCTGTGCTTCGTCCCTGAGTTCCCAACGCCCGGCTCGAAGCCCAGGGTCTCGCGCTTCCTCCGCACGCCCGGTGGTCAGGCCGCGAGCGCGATGGTGCTCTGCTCGAGGCTGGGGCTCAGGGCCAAGTACGTCGGCAAGGTGGGCGGGGACGAGACGGGCAGCTTCTCTCTCGCGAGCATCGTGTCCGGGGGCGTGGACACGAGCGACGTCGTGACGGTGCCCGATGTCACGAACCAGCTCGCGATGATCGTGGTGGACGAGCGGAATGGGGAGAGGACCATTCTTTGGCATCGCCCCGCGGAGCTTGAGACGCGCCCGGAGGAGCTCACGGCGGAGAAGATCGCCGTCGGACGCATCCTCCTGATAGATGGACACGACACGGCAGGCGCGGCGCGCGCGGCGGACATCGCGCACGAGCACGGCGTCCTCGTGGTGCTCGATGCCGAGTCCATCAAGGAGGGGACGGACACGGTCGTGGCAAGGACCGACGTTCTCCTGGCGTCGCGCGAGTTCCCGAGGCGGTTCACCGGAGAGGCCAATCTGGACACCGCGTTCGACATGCTGTGGCGGGCCGGGCCGCGCGTCATCGGCATGACGCTAGGCTCCCTGGGCTCTCTGGTCATGGGAGCGGACGGGTCCGTCGTTTCGTGCCCGAGCTACGAGGTGGACATCGTCGACACGACCGGCGCCGGCGACACCTTCCACGGCGCGTTTCTCTACGGTCTTCTGTCTGGGTGGAGCGCCGAGCGGACGCTGTCCTTGTCGAACGCCGCAGCGGCCCTGTGCTGCACCGCTGCAGGCGCGCGCGGGGGCGTTACGAGCCTCGAGCAGGTCCTGAAGCTCGTTGCGCGTGGGCCCCGCAGGCTGCGCGACGAGGACCATGCTCCTGGTGTATAATGACTGGACCGTTCGTGCGCGACGCGAACCTTCGGAGGACCTCATTTGGCCAACATAGACCTCGTCATTCTCGACCTCGACGGCACTCTCTACTCCTCGACCGCCACGACACTCGGGGCCGTCGAGCGCGCCGTCCGCGACCTGAACGAGCGCCACGGAGATGTGGCGGCGCCGCCCAGCGATGACCTGGTTCTCTCGGGCGTCGGTTCCACGCGAGAGGATTTCGCGCGGAAGGTCTTCCCGGCGCTGGCGGAGGAGTACATCGAGGAAATCGACGATCTCATCTGGCACTGGGAGCGCACGCTGGTCGATGATGGGAAGGGCGCCCTCTTTCCTGGCGCGGTCAGGGCGCTCGAGGAGATGCGCGAGATGGGGTTTCTGCTCGGCGTTGCGACGAACGCCGGCTCGGGCTACATGAATCACATCCTCGACTACTTCGAGATCCGTCCGTTCTTCGACGACGCGCGTTGCGCAGGAGAGGAGCGCACGTCCCACAAGGGCGAGCTGATCGATCTCATAAGAGAACACCTGTCTGTAGCTCCAAGACGGACCGTCATGGTGGGTGACAGGCACACGGACATACACGGCGCTCGCGCCGCCGGCGCTCTGGCGGTAGGGTGCACGTGGGGCTTCGCCTCCCGGGACGAGCTGAAGGACGCCGACAGAGTCATCGACAACTTCGCAGAGCTCACAAACTTACTGAGGTCGTGGCCCTGACGATATCGCGGCGGCACGTGGCCGTGTCGCCTTTACAGGCCTCAAGGCGAGTTTCGCGCCGTGGCGCACCGGAGGTTCCATGCACTGGCTGCACGACATCTCCCCGGTCCTGCCGACCTCCCGCGAGCCCCAGCGCAGGGACGTGGCCTGGATCGATACGATCGTGCTGCACTGCACGGCGATGCCGGGATGGAACGTCTGGGAGACGGCCAGGTACCATCCGGGACCCAACCATAACTGGGACGAGGGGGGTCCAACCATCGCGTACGCCTACTTCGTGGAGCCCGACGGGCTGCTCCTGCGGTGCATCGGGAAGGACGTCAGGGGCTGGCACGTCGGTCCCTGGAACGACAGGGCGATAGGCGTCTGCATGGCGTAC
>JAUWLR010000194.1 GCA_030613615.1 Candidatus Eiseniibacteriota bacterium | reverse complement strand
TCGAGCAGGAGGTCGAGCCGCTCTCTGGCCGTGAGCTTGCCGGCCTTGTGCTGGCGGTCCATCCGCTCCTCACCGCCGCCCTTCCGCGCAGCCTCCAGCCTCTCGTCCAGCTCTCTGAACTTCTCTTCTCTCGACATGGCTTCCCTGGCCTCCTGTGCGCGGGGCCGCTTCGGTCCCACGGCCAAGACGGACGGGCTGAGGATCCGCCCGCCTTCCCCGCCGTATCAGCCCTCTCTAGTCCCTGAAGGCGAACCTGCCCTTCGCGTCCTGCACAATGCGTCCGATGTTGCCGGCGACGTCGTGGTCGAGAATGACGACCCAGTCCTCGGCGACGGCCTGCGTCAGCATCTTCCTTTTGCTCTCGATCACATCGAGGGGAAACAGGTCTATGCCGGCGATGTACGGCACCCGGACATGATGTCTGGTGGGGATGAGATCAGCCGGGTAGACGGCCTTGCCCGCGTCGGTCTCTATGTAGACCGCCATGTGGCCGGCCGTGTGTCCACCCGTGCGCCCGACGCTGACGCCGTCGCCAAGCTCGTGCGAGTCGCCGATCAGTTCCAGAAGCCCGGCGCGCTCGAGCGGCACGAAGTCGTCGGGCCTGTACGCGGCCGCGCTCCGTGCGTCGGGGTTGTTCGCGGCCTCCCACTCGGTTTCGTTCACGATGTAACGGGCGTCCGGGAACGTCGGCTCGACGCCGTCCGCCCCGTCGCTCGTCGAGCCCGCGGCGTGGTCGGCGTGCAGGTGCGTGAGAATCACGGTGTCGATGTCGGCAGGCTTGAGCCCCTCCTCCTCGAGCGCCGTGACGACCGTGACCGCCGGGTCGAAGCCCCAGATCTGGAGATCCTTCTTCGTGTGTCTGCTGCCGTATCCGACGTCGACGACGATGTTCCTGGAACCCACGCGAATGAGAAGTGGCGAGAGCGTGAGAATGATGCGGTTGAACTCGTCGACCGAGGTCAGGTTGCCCCAGATGACCTTGGGGACGCCGCCGAACATCGCTCCGCCGTCGTAGGGAAACTGCCCCGCATCGAGGCTCACCAACTCGGTATCGCCCAGCATGGTTCTGACGTTCGCCATGGGCTCCTCTTGCGTTCCGTTAGCCGCCTGGCAGCGCGGCGACCGCGTCGCTACCCCTTGAACTCGTGACCCGCCACCACCAGCTTCTGGATCTCTGACGTGCCCTCGATGATCTCCATCACCCTCGCGTCGCGGAAGTAGCGCTCGACGGGGTGCAGCTCCCGCACCAGACCTGAGCCGCCGTGCACCTGCAGCGCCTTCGACGCCACGAACGAGGCCGTCTCGGACGCGAAGAGCTTGGCCATCGCGGCGAGCTCCGAGATCGGCTCCCCGCGATCCGCGGCGGAAGCCGCCTGATACGTCAGTGCGCGGGCCGCCTCGAGTCTGGTCGCCGCCTCAGCGACCATCAGCTGGACGGCCTGGAACTTGGCGATGGGGCGCCCTCCTGTCACGCGTGTCGTGGCGTACGATCGCGCGGCTTCCAGCGCGGCCTGCCCGATGCCGACCGCCATGGCCGCCGCGCCTATCCTCCCTGCGTCCAGCACCCTCATGGCCATCCTTAACCCTTCACCCCTCTCACCGACGAGGCGCGACGCCGGTATGGACACGTCGCGGAAGACCAGCCGTCCCACGGGGGCCGCGGTCAGCCCCATCTTGCCCTCGATCTGCGTGCGCGTGAGACCGTCCGCCCGGTCGGTGTCGACCAGAAGCGCGCTCACCTCGTCGCGTCTCCTCACCTTCCCGTCACGCTCTGTCTCGGTCACACCGGTCACGGCGAAGAGCACGATGATGTCGGCCACAGGGCCGTTCGTGATGTACATCTTCGTGCCGTTGGCCGTGAACGCATCGCCGATAGGATCGGCCTTCGTCGGGACGGAGGGGTCTTCCTCGGTCAGCGCGAACGCCCCGACCTTCCTCGAGGCAAGATCGGGAAGCACCGCGCCCTTCATCTCGTCGGACGCGAACTCCGCAATAAGGGCGGTCACGAGCGAGCTGTGAATGGACATGACGAGCGCGGTGCTCGCGTCGCAACGCGCCAGCTCTTCGACGGCCGTCACGTACTCGAGCACGCTCAGCTCCCGCCCACCGTATTGCTCGGGCACGAGCAGTCCCATGAGCCCGGCCTCGAACATCGCCTCGATGACGGCGCGGTCGTAGGTGGCGGCTCGGTCCATCTCGGCCGCGCGCGGGAGCACCTCGCGCTCAGCGAACTCGCGCGCCCAGGCGCGGGTCTCTTTCTGCTGATCGTTCAGATCAAACATCGTTCCCTCTCGACGTGAGGTTGTCTCCGCTAGCCGCGCTTCGCGGCGACGGCCTCGCGGATGTATGCCGCGATCTCTCGCGTGTCACTGCCGGGTCCGAAGAGCCTGTCGACGCCCATCTTGATGAGCTTTGCCATGTCGTCGGCCGGAATGACGCCACCCCCGGTCACCACGACATCATTCGCCCCGGCCTCCTTCAGAAGTTTGAGGACGCGCGGGAACATCGTCATGTGCGCACCGGAGAGGATGCTCAGCGCGACGACGTCGACGTCTTCCTGAATAGCGGCGTTGACTATCATCTCGGGCGTCTGGTGAAGGCCCGTATAGACGACCTCCATGCCCGCGTCCCTGAGGGCGCTCGCGACTACCTTCGCGCCGCGGTCGTGGCCGTCAAGCCCGGGCTTCGCTACCAGAACACGGATTCGGTCTGCCATACGTCTCTCGTCTCCTTGCGCCTGTTCGCGGAGGACGGAAGGCACCAGCATCGATCGGGCCCTGCCTCCAGCACTGCCTCTACCAGTAGATGGGCGGTTCGCGGTACTCCCCGAACACCTCCCTCAACACGCCGATCATCTCACCCTCGGTGGCGTAGACGCGGCAGCAATCGACGAAGTGCGGCATGAGATTGTCGGTGCCCTCGGCCGCCGCTCGCAGCCCGGAGAGCGCTGCCTTGACACCAGCATCGTCGCGGTCCCGCCGGACGTCGCCCAGGACCTTCTTCTGCCGCTTCTCAACCTCGGGGCCTATCCTGAGAAGGTCGATCTTGATCTCCTCGCCCTCGTCCACGTAGTCGTTCACGCCGACGATGATCCTCTTTTTTTCCTCGATCTCGCGCTGATACCTGAAGGCGGCCCTCGCGATCTCACGCTGGAAGAAGCCCTTCTCGATCGCGGGGATGACGCCGCCCAGCTTCTCGATCTGGTCGAAGTACTCGCGGCAGCCCTTTTCCATCTTGTCCGTCAGCGCCTCGACGTAGTAGGAACCTCCCAGCGGATCAATGACGTTCGCAACGCCGGATTCAAACGCGATGACCTGCTGAGTCCGTAGCGCGACGTGCACGGCCTCCTCCGACGGGAGCGCCAGCGTCTCGTCCATCGAGTTCGTGTGGAGGCTCTGCGTGCCACCCATCACGGCCGCCAGTCCCTCGAGAGCGGTCCGGACCACGTTGTTGAACGGCTGCTGGGCCGTCAGACTGCACCCGGCGGTCTGCGTGTGGAACCTCATCAGCCAGGACTTCGGGTTCTTCGCGCCGTACTTCTCGCGCATGTCGGTCGCCCAGATGCGGCGCGCCGCGCGGAACTTCGCCACTTCCTCGAAGAAATCCAGGTGCGAGTTGAAGAAGTGCGAGAGCCTGGGCGCGAACGCGTCGACGTCCATGCCGGCCGCTATCCCCGCCTCCACGTACGCGAACCCGTCCGCGAGCGTGAACGCGAGTTCCTGCAGCGCGGTGGACCCGGCCTCGCGGATGTGATAGCCGCTGATGGAGATGGTGTTCCACTGCGGCACGTG
>JAUWLR010000288.1 GCA_030613615.1 Candidatus Eiseniibacteriota bacterium | reverse complement strand
GCTCTTCTGGCAGTACCTGGTCTTCCTGGCGGTGTGGCGGCACTCAGGTAAGGTCGTGCGTCGCGGCAATGAGGTCATCCACCTCGAGCGCGGGCAGCTCTTCTACTCTCTCAGGTACCTCGCGAAGAAGCCCGGCTGGGATAAGAACAGGGTCGCTGACGAGCTCGCGAAGTTCACACGTGGCGAGGGTATTCCCGGTTGGGCGGAGGGAGCGAGGATCACTCTCAAACCCCGCTTCCACGGGACAGTGATAACCATCCTCAACTACGACCCTTACCAGAATCTGGAGTGGTACCTCGGGACAGACCGTGAAAACATCGGGACAGACATTCCCCAGAAACCGGGACGGACTTCGGGACAGGTTGAACGGAAGCAGCAGCAATGTGTTACAGCCACAAAGCGGCTCCGCGAGGGACGGACTTCGGGACGGACTTTGAGCGAGGGACGGGACGCGAGGGGGACAAATAAGAAAGCAGTACAAGGCAGTACTTCAAAACCGTGCGCTCTCGCGCGGGACAGACTTCCAAACCCCTGGACCAGCATCCAAGCCGCGATCCGCAACCAGATCTGGGACCTCACTCCCGCATCCGCCAGACGGCAGATGATCGTCGACGCGCTCCAGGACGAGATGCCACCACGGGACCTCGCACGGTTCGTCCGCGACCAGTGCGCCGAACTCGACCTCCCGTTCCCCGACCTGCTCACTGTCCTCGACACCGAGTCCGGCGAAGCGCCCACCGACCAGCCGACCGAGACCGAACCCGACGACGCCGAGACCCGCACCCAGAGACTCGCCGATGAACTCCGCGAGAAGCTCGCACGCCTGAAGGGAGCCCGAGCATGAAGGTCTACCTCACCGTCGACGCCTGGATCTCCGTCGGTGGCCACCCCGAGGTCCCCTTTAGCACCCATGACTCCAAGAACTGCACCTGGTTCCGAACCCTCCCGAGCTCCAACTACACCTGCGTCGATTGCGGACAGACCATGATCCGCGGGTGGAGGCGTGGACTCAAGGGCAAGACCGCCGTCTGTGACCTCTGCGTCGTCCTCAACGACCCGCACAGGAGCAAGCCATGACCGGAACACCAGGACTACTCCGTGATCTCCACGCCATGATCGTCAAGACCGTCTACCTCGCCGATCCGGGACACGATGAGACCGATGCCATCGACATCGCCGACCGCATGATCGTCGAACACCTGACCGACGCGCCCGGGCCAAGGAACACCGGAACCGGATGGGCCAACGTGCGTGTCCTGTATCCCAAGACTAACTACGCCTCGAGAGCACGTGCCATCGCTGCGCTCAAGGACTCTGGCATGTCCTTCGGTGCCATCGGACGACTCTTCAATCTCGACCGCTCCTGGGTCTGCAGGGTCTACCACCGAGAGAAAAAACTGGCTGGCCCCAGCGAGGGCTGCTAGTGTTGAGATGAAAGGAGGTACGAACATGCCTAAGGCTAAGCCAATGGGTTCAGTTGTCGTGGCTGAAGGGAAGCTCGA
>JAUWLR010000161.1 GCA_030613615.1 Candidatus Eiseniibacteriota bacterium | reverse complement strand
CTCGTGTATAACATCTCCACGTACTCGCACACGCCGTCATACGACGCCGGCACGTTCGGTATCGTGATGACGCTGGACCCGGCCAACATCGACGACGCCGTAGAAGCGGCGCTGGACGAGATCTACACCCTCAAGACCAGGAAGGTCTCGAGCAACGAGCTCAAGAAGGCGAAGAAGATCAAGACGGCCGAGTTCTACTACGAGCAGCAGGAGCTCGAGGGCCGCGCCAGCAGCCTGGGCACGTCCGAGCTCGGCGCCGGGAACCCCGAGTTCTGGGGCAGGATCTACGCGGAACGCATCCAGGAAACGACCGCAGAGGAGATCCGGGACGTCGTCAACCGCTACTTCTTCGACGACAACATCGGCATCGCGATCCTCGAACCCATACGGGGTGAGCAGTCCGTGGACGTCCGCTCGACATACGAGGCTCCTGAGGTCGGGCGCATCGAGAAGCATGTCATGGACAACGGGCTCACGGTGCTCATCAAAGAGAACCACACCAACCCGGTCGTCTCCGTCGGCAGCTTCACACTCGCCGGCGCACGGATGGACCCCGAGGGCGGCAACGGCCTCGCGAACTTCGTTGCGAACATGATGCCGCGCGGCACGAAGAAGAGAACCGGCGGGAAGATCTCGGAGACGTTCGACTCAATGGGCGCATCCTACAGCTGCTCCGCGAATCACACTCGTATCCAGTCCGACATGACGCTTCTGGCCGATGACCTCGACGACGGCCTCGCCGTCTTCGCGGACATCCTCATGAGCCCGAAGTTCGATGCCGGAGAGATGGAGAAGGAGCGGGAGCTCATTCAGGCCAGTCTGGCCGGGCGCGGCGACAACTGGAACACGGACGCGATGGACCGGATGCTGATCGAGCTCTTCGAGCAGCACCCCTACGGCAAGTGCCCGGTCGGCACGACCGAGACGGTCGCGGCGTTCACGCGCGCCGACCTCGTCGCGCACCATGGCGCCTACGTCACCCCCAACAACACCGTGTTGACCATCTTCGGGGATGTCGATGGTGACGCGGCCCTGGCAATGGTCGAGCGGGCCTTCCGCAGCTGGAAGCCCGGCGACGACGTTACGCCCCGGGTCGTGAACGAGCCCGCCCGAACGGAGCCCGAGACGATGACGAGTTACCACGATCGCGCCCAGACCGTCATCTTCCGCGGCTATCACGGCATGCCCTATTCCTCCAGCGACGGCTACGCCATGGACGTCCTGGACGCGGTCATCTCGGGCATCTACTACCCGGGCGGCTGGCTGCACACGGAGCTGCGCGGCAATCAGCTCGTCTACGTGGTTCACGCCTACAACTTCACGGGATTCGACGCCGGCTACTTCGGCATCTACGCGGCGACCTTCGAGGAGGCACTCGATCAGGCCATGGAGATAATCGACGGCGACATGGAGCGTATCGTGACCGAACTCGTGGGCGACGACGAGCTCGAGAAGGCGAAGCAGCTCTGCGTGATCATGCGGCAGACATCGCGTCAGACGAACTCATCGCAGGCGAGCGACGCGGGCATAGCGGAGCTCTACGGTCTGGGTTACGACCACACGGAGGACTACGCGCGGAAGATCAAGGCGATCACGGGAGACCAGGTGCTCGCCGTCGCGCAGAAGTACCTGAAGAACCCGGTGACCATTCTGCGCCGGCCGACGCCTTCTGAGGAAGTGAGCGAGTCCAGCTAGGAGAGCGTCGAGCGCAGAGTGCGGAGCACCGTGACGAGGCATTGACAACAGAGCGCCCGGGGGCATTGCCCTCGGGCGCCTTTTCAGTCGTGGATGTCCGCTCTCCCACCTCAGGCACCGGCCGCGTGGGACTTGTTCCTGTCCATGGACCGAGTCTCGCACCACCTGTCCCACCGCTGACGCACTCCGACGACCAGCCGGATAGCCAGCTGCCCGAGCAGCGCGCCGAGAACCGCTCCGGCGAGCGCGTCGAGTGGATAGTGCACTCCGACGTACACCCTCGAATACGCTACCACGACAGCAACGAAGTAGAAGAGTGGCGCGAACCGGCGGAGCCTCCACGAGGCGACCATCGCCATGGCGAAGGAGTTGGCGGCATGAGCAGAGGGGAAAGACATCGCGGACGACCGTCCGACGAGCAGGCGGCACTGCGCCGGGGTCAGAGCATTACAGGGGCGCACTCTCCCCACCAGCGGCTTGATGACGCTGCAGGATATCTGGTCGGTCAGCGCGATCGCGATAATGAGCGCCACGGCGGCCATCCTGCCTCGTCTCCCGCCCCAGATGATCAGTGCGAGCCACAGCCCGATGAGCACCGGATACCAGTTCTCCTGCTCCGTGACGAAGGGCATCACAGAGTCGAGAACCGGGTGTGTGAGCTTCGTGTTCAGGAGTACGAACAGCGCCGTGTCGAGGGCGACAAGCTGGTTGATCATCTGGTTGCTTTCCCTTGCCCGTCATCACGCGCCGGCGGAGGAGTGTTCTTCAATCGTGCGTCGGACGCCTCGAGCGCGTCCCAGTGCATCCTGTATACGACCATCTCCTTGCCACCGCAGATGAGATTCTCGTTGAGCACGACTCGATGAATGGGCTCAGCGAGTTCCTCCCTCCCGACGATATCAGGGTACCAGTTGGGAAACAGGACGGCGTAGTCCGGGCGCCTCGCGCGCAGGAACCTGAACGCGGCGGTCTCGAGCCGCTCACCGCGCCGACGGTAGTCGAGAACCTCAGGTGAGATGAGCCCCACCGTGTCCAGCACCTTCCTCTGAGAGAAGTAGGTGATGGCGCCGACGTCGTTGACCGCCAGCACGGCGTCAGCAGGGAGGTTCCTGTCTATCCACTTGCCGATGGAGACCTGCATCTCCTCGATGTTCGCTACTTCCTTCCCGTAGACCTGGCCGCGATACCAGATGTTCCTGAACTGCGCCGCCAGGGCGAGCAGCATGAACAGCCAGAGGAGGCTTCGCTCGAGCACCATTCTGGCGGGGCGTCCCATGAACTTGGCCTTGGCGAACACGCGCGCACCGTAGCCCGCCGCACCGTAGAGCCCGACTATGCCGACGACCAGCACCAGCGGGGCGACAGGAGCGATGTATCTCCCCTCCTGGTAACTTGCCTGCCCGAACGGAACGACTACGCCTATCGCCAGCGGGAAGAGAACCACGATGAGAGGAATGATGAAGGTGCGGTACTGGCTGTTCTCACGATAGGGCAGGAGGAAGATGAGGCGCAGGAACCCTATCCCGGCGAACAGAAACAGAACGGGGTTGTTGTTGAGAGCCTCGTGCAGGAAGGACATGAAGTAGTCGAAGGGGTTCGTCGTGAACGAGCGGATCAGCTCGACCTTGCTTCCGGTCGCCATCGCCGCTATCAGGCCCTTGTCCCAGAGCAAGGCCTTGGCGTAGGCCGTGTTCGGCAGGAAACCGATCCCGAACTTCCTGCTGAAGATAAGAAAGGGCGCTATCACAACGAAGAAGACACATATGTGGATCAGGACCGGGACGATCCAGTCTCTTGCGGCAACCTCTCTCCACCTGATCAGAGTGGCGGCGAGCGCCCGGTCGAGCATGGCCGCCACGAAGAAGACCGTGCACTCTGGACGCGCCAGCGCGGCGAGACCGAAGAGAAGCGTAGAGAAGTACTGCCTGCGGCCGCCCGCGTGGCTGTACAGAACGTGAGCCGCTACGCCCGCGAGAGAGAGCATGACCGCGAGCGTCACCTCCATCCCCGACAGACTGGCCCAGACGAGCCTCGGAAGCGCGCCCACCATAATCGCGGCGAACAGGGCCTCCCTGGGGTTCCTGGATATCACCCGGACGAGTGTGTAGATGAAGAAGACGGTCAGGCCCAGGAACAGCACGCCGAGGAACTTGCCCGTGAGTACGGGTTCTCCGGTTATCAGATACCCCGCGGCCGTCAGGAGAGTCCAGAGAGGCGCCGTGGAACCGGAGACCGGAATCCCGGGGTTGTAGGAGAACCCGTTGCCCAGGGCGAGATTCCTGGCGAACTGCGCGTGGATCCAGCTGTCGTCCAGCGGGAAACCGTAAGTGCCCGCGGTGCTCTGCTCCTCCCAGAGGAAGTAGCCCACGGTCACCAGCATCACGATGAGCGCTATCAGTATGTGCGTGTGTGTGCGGGTGCTCAAATCCGGCTCACACTCCTCTCCCCCGGCGGTCAGGGACGGTCGCGCCTCACGTCGAACGTCGAGCAGACCGCCCCGCTGAGACCGTGACTCCGTATGCTATCCGCAAGACCGCCCCGCGTCAACAGTGGTCCGGCCGCAGCGAGAAAGCCCTTCCGTACAAGCCGTGGGCCCGGGGAGACCCCCGGGCCCACGATTGCCTCAATCAGCGAAATGCGGATCTTAGCGATACAACGACTTGATGCTGCCCCAGCTGACCGACTCGACCGGGCTGGTAGGAACCTCGTACCAGAGGTCGTCGATCATGACACCGGCGTCGCCGCCGGCACCCGGACCACATCCGTTCTCCGTGGTGTACATGATCCACAGGAACCCACCCCAGCTGTACGGGGGAAGGTCGAACTGGGTGATGTCAAAGCCGACGTTGAGGCCCGTGCTGCCCCAGCCGTCGCAGGAACCGAAGTCGCCCCAGTACGACACGATGCCGTAGTAGCTGCCACCGGCCGTGCCGTAGAAGGCGCAGTAGTCGTTGTCGACCGTCGGGCCCGCGAAGTGCACCGCCATGTGGGCCGTGCAGGCGCTCGCGCCGCTGATATCAACGAGCGGCGAGAACAGGCCGTTCTGCAGCATCGGCGGGACGAGGCTCGTGTCGGCGTCGTCGCCGCACCACCAGCTGTGCGGATCCGAATACGCAGGGCACATCCTGTC
>JAUWLR010000170.1 GCA_030613615.1 Candidatus Eiseniibacteriota bacterium | reverse complement strand
ACTCCGGCCCGCTCCAGGGCCTGCCTCGAGGCAGGAATGGCCAGATCGGACGTCGCCGTGTTCTCGTCGGTGTAGCGCCTCTCCTTGATCCCCGTCATCTGGGTGATCCACTCGTCGGACGTATCGACGATCTTCGTGAAGTAGTCGTTCGTCACGACACGATCGGGCACACACATTCCCACACCCGCGATGTACGCCCTCTTGTGACTATTCGCCATCGGCTCTCTCGACCTCTTTCAGTCTGTCCACGATTCTCGCGTCAAGATCGGTATCCACGAAACGCGCCGCCACCTTGACCGCGTTCTTGATCGCCTTCGGCGACGACGCCCCGTGCGCGATGATCACGACGCCGTCGACCCCGAGAAGCGGCGCTCCCCCGTACTCCGAGTAGTCGAACTGGCTCATGAACGAGCTCATGCCCTGTGGCGCGTCCAATCCACCCAGCACACTACGGAGCATGTCTCTTACGCCCTCGGCCAGCTTGAGCACGATGTTCCCTACGAAGCCGTCGCAGACGACCACGTCCGCCACGCCTTGAAGGAGGCTCTTGCTCTCCACGTTGCCGATGAAGTTGAGCCCGCTCCCGGAGATGAGGCCGTAGGCCTCCTGAGTGAGCTGGCTGCCCTTGGTAGGTTCCTCCCCGATATTCAGCAGCGCCACCCTGGGCAGCTCCCGGTCGAAGAGACAGCGCGCAAGAACGTCGCCCATGACCGCGAACTCGAGGAGGTCGCTCGGCCGCGAGTCGATGCTCGCGCCCACGTCCACCACGATCGCCGGCTCCTTGAGAGTCGGGAACAAGCTCGCGATCGCGGGACGGCGCACGCTGGGCAGCATCCCGAGTCCCAGCAGCGTCGAGGCGACCACGGCGCCGGTATTGCCCGCGCCGACGAGCCCGTCGACCTCACGTCTCTTGTGGAGCTCGGTCGCGACCACAATAGAAGCCCCCCGCTTCCGCCTGACGGCGGACGCGGGGGAATCGGTCATCTCAATGATCTCGTCCGCGTTAACCACGGAAACGGGAAGCCCCTCGAGGTCGTGCTTCGCAAGCTCCGCCTCTAGGAGATCCTCCCTGCCGACCAGCACGACCTCGACCGCCCCGCCGGACTCACGGACCGCCGCGAGTCCACCCTCCACCTCGACACCGGGCGCGTTCTCGCCGCCCATGGCGTCAATCGCGATCCTGATCGGCCCCCTGGATTCACGCGCTCGACCGGTCACACGGCCTCCCACAGATCAGGCACTCGCTACTCTTTCTCCGTCTTCTCTCCTGCCACGATCTCCCTGCCGTTGTAGGTCCCGCAGTAGGGACACATTCTGTGAGGAAGCTTCGCTTCCCCGCAGCTGGGGCAGACCGAGAGCGACGGGCGCGCTGCCTTCTCGTGGGTTCTGCGTTTGCGGCCCCTGGTCTTGGAGCTTCTTCTCTTCGGTACGGCCATGGTCCCTCCACGCACACAAATACGTTGGACTGCAGGGACCCCAGAGGCCCCTGCAGAGCGTAACACCACACGTCATACTAGGTTCGGCCAACGGTCAAGTCAAGCGCTAACTCTGTGGCGCCGGACCACGCGAGCCGGAAGTCCAGTCTCTTCGACCAGTCTGGAGAAGCGAATCTCGATCGAATCGGTCCAGCGAGGATCGACAATCACGCTTGGAGCGTCCACGGACGGGATAGAGAGGTCGGCCACGCCGTCGGGTGTGCTGAGACCTCGCTCATAAAGGGCCTCCCCGCCCCAGCGGAGGCCACCCGGGGGCAGATCGACCGCAGGGTAGTCCGGCAGGTCCAGCGACCCGACCATCTCGCCGCGGACGGTGACAGACTCGGTCGCCCCGAACTCGACGCCCAACGCCGCCGCCAGCGCCGAGACGGTCTCGAGATCCGTCAGTCCTGCGGGGGGGGCGAGCGGCCCGGCCACGGTCTGAACCCTGCGCTCGCTGCTCGTGAAGCTCCCTTGCGACTCTCCCGGAGCCGACAGCGGCAGGATGCAGTCCGCAAGCGCGGTCGTCTCGGTCGGCACTGTGTCAGCGACCACCAGGAAATCGAGCTTCTTGAGAGCCTCGCGGATGCGGTCCGGCTCCTCTGCTCCCGACACCGGGTCTTCTCCTACAATGAGCGCCGCACGGATGGAACCGGCCGCGAGTGCCCACCCCCGTCTCGCCGACTCGCGCTCGATTCCCAGATCGGACAGGCCCTGGCCGTTGGCGCGTGTCCGCGCAAACAGAACGAGCGGAGCCGCGGCGGTTGAACCCATGACGACGGAGAGCGCGACGGCCAGAGCCGCATCACGCCCGGCGCTCGCGGCTTCAAAGGAACTGGAGTTGGCGATGAGCACGGTCCTCTCGCCCGCTACGAGTGCGTCCGCTGCCTCCTCGAGGGTACCGTTCGACACGGTGGCGTTCACTGACGACGCGCCGGCCAGCTTCGCCAGCTCCGAAAGCCCGTTGACACCAAACGGCAGTCTCGACGGGTCCGCACCGGCCGCAAGCGCCCTGCCCGTCAGGGCCAGGAGCACGTTCGAGAACTCCCTGCGTTCGGCCTGTATCCAGACGTGTGCGAGCTTCGACATCCGGGTCTCTACGGGCGCGACAACGATGAGGCGCGCCCCGTTCCTGACGGCCTTCCGGACCGAGATGCCAAGCACGGTCTGCTCCTCGGCGATGTCCGAATCGAGCAGCAGGATGACGTCGGCGCTCCTGACGTCCTCGTAGGACGCGGTCGACGCGGAATGGCCGAAGGCACGCTCGAGTCCGGCGAAGACACCGGCCTCCGGGGCCAGTCCGAACGACCCGACGTTGGCTGTTCCCAGTGCTTCACGCCCCAGCCTGACCAGCCGGTGGGCCACCTCGTTCGGGACGCGAGGCGAGACGAAGACCGCTACGCCCTCGGGTCCGTGTTTCTCCATGGCCGACTTCATCCCCTCCGCCACGCCCTCGGCCGCGCGCTCCCAGGAGGTCTCCTCGAGAGCACCGTCCGAGCGAACCAGCGGGGCGACAAAGCGATCGTCTGCGGCCCACGGGCCGAAGCCGAAGCGGCCTCTGACGCAGAGATTCGTGTGACCGTCAATGCTCGAAGGCACGGGTTCGACCCTGTCCAGAACGTCGCCGACCGTATGCAGCATGACGGAACAGCCCGTGCCGCAGAACGTGCAGGTCGATCTCGTCGCGCGTCCTGCCCAGGGGCCCGGCTTCGGGAGGTCGATCACCGCGGAGAGCGCGGCCGTGGGACACGTCGATACGCACTGTCCACACGACTCGCACGTGGTCTCGGCCAGAGGCCTGTCGAGCCCCGGCTTCATCTGAGTGTGGAAACCCCTGTTGAAGAACCCGAGCGCCGTAGCACCCTGCACCTCCTCGCAGATGCGGACGCATCTGCCACACAGGATGCACTTCTCCGGTTCCAGCCGAATGAAGGGATGCCGCGTGTCCGGCGGGTCGTCGACGATCTCTCCTCCGAAGACGCCGGCCGACGCGCCGTACTCAGCCGAGTACTGGCGGAGCCTGCACGTGAAGGCGGAGGCACACCCACACTCGAGACAGCGCTCCGTCTCGACCAGGGCCTGCTCCTCGGTGAAGCCCAGCTCTACCTCGTCGAACGTCCGGATCCGCTCCGCAACGGGAAGCTCGGGCATCTCCTGCCTCGGCGCCCGCACGGTGCCGGCCAGCTCATCGTCAGGGAAGCTGTCCCACCGCTCCTTCTGGATATTGAAGAAGGGCTCAGCAACACAGACGTCCTCCCCCCGGAGCAGCCGGTCTATCGCCCGGGCCGCACGTCCTCCCGCGGCGATCGCCTCGATGGCCGTGGCGGCGCCGGTGACGACGTCGCCGCCGGCGAAGACGCCGGGCACCGCGGTCGCGCCTGTCGCCTCGTCGGCAACGATCGTGCCCCACCGCGTCAGCTCGAGTTTCGCCTCGAGCACGCTCCCGTCTCTCTTGACCGTGTCGCTAATGGCCGCGAGGTCGGGCAGCTGGCCGATGGCCGCGATGACGTTGTCGACCTCGAGCACCTTCTCGGAACCCTCGATGGGAACCGGGCGGCGCCGGCCGCTGTCGTCAGGCTCACCCAGTTCCATCTCGATGTACTCCAGGCGCTCACAGCGCCCGTTCCCCTCTATCTTCGTGGGCGCCGCAAGGAAGTGCATCTCGACGCCCTCGTGGAGCGCCGCCTCCACTTCAACGTCCCACGCGGGCATCTCAGTTCTTGAGCGGCGGTAGACAACGGTGACCTTGGCAGCGCCGAGTCTCAGGCTCGATCTCGCCGCGTCGATGGCCGTGTTACCGCCGCCGATGATGGCGACGTGACGGCCGATCGACACTTTCTCTCCAAGCCCCATCTTCTTGAGGAACTCTGTCCCCGCCCAGACACCGGTAAGCGATTCACCTTCCACCTTCATCAGGCGGCTGCCCATCGCCCCCAGCCCCAGGAAGATCGCGCCGTACCCCTCCGCGAAGAGGTCCGCGAGGGTGAAGTCGCGCCCCATCGTCTTGCCATATCGAATCTCGGCACCGAGGTCGGTGATGAGCCCCACCTCAGCATCCAGCGTCGCCTTGGGAAGCCGGTACTCGGGGATGCCGTA
>JAUWLR010000255.1 GCA_030613615.1 Candidatus Eiseniibacteriota bacterium | reverse complement strand
GGCCTTCGTCTCGTACCGCGACATAGGCCGCGGGCGGGAGCAGCTGTCGGAGATACTGTGGTATCAGGCGCGGGGGATTCTCAGCTTCACCTCCGCCGACCTCAGGGCCGAGCTCATGTCTCCCGTCTGGCGCCCCACCCGCATCCACACCTTCTTCGAAGAAGTGTCAGCGACCCATCCGGGCATCGCCTACCTGGCCCTGCTGGACCGCGATGGCAGGGTCGTGGTGCACAGCGACAGTGTGGAGGTAGGCCGGCGCCTGCCCGAGGCCGATGTCATGACCGACGTGCGTGGTGACGCCCGAGGCATCAGACGCATCGGGCTTCCCGGCGGACACGGACCGACCGGCGTGCGGGTCGACATCGCGGTGGGGACGAGGATCGTAGAGACCGGCGGGCGCCGCGTCTACGAGTATCGCGTCTCGATCAATCTGCCTCCGCCGGCGGCCGCGGACTACAGGCTCCGGCAGATGGGCCGCAGCAGGGTGGGACCGCTGGGGCGCCGTGCTCCGGTCACTCCGGCCAATCCCGAACTGGTCACCGCAAGGCTCACGGAACTCCTCGGCCGGCCGATCGATCCCAACCAGCCTGTTCCCATTACGGCCGTCGTGGGTCTCGACGCCACCGATCTCGAGGCCGCCTTCCACTCCTCCCGGAACTACACGCTCATGCTGGCGGGCGTCCTGCTCCTCGTCGGCGGCGCGGCCATCTACTTCCTCTTCATGATAGCCACCTACAGGTCGACGCGGACCGCTCTCGAGAACATGCGCTCCTACACGAGCAACATCATCGAAAGCATGACGAGCGGGCTCGTTTCGCTGGACGCGGATGGGCACGTGGCCACCGTGAACGCCGGCGCGCGGGCCATGCTCGGGCTGGGTCCGGAGGACGTGGATGGTGCGAACGTGTACGATGTGGTGCGCGTCGAGCCGGCCGCGGACAGAAGCGAGATGAACCGCGTGCTCACCGGTGAGAGGGAAGTGCTCGAGACCGAGACCCGCGTGATCGGGAAGGAGGGTGCTGTGCCGGTCGCCCTCTCTGCCTCGTCGCTCAGGGACGAGGAGGGGAAGCGCGCCGGGACCGTGCTGCTCTTCCAGGACCTGCGAGAGATCGAGGAACTGAAGGACGCCGTCGAGAGGGAGCGCCACCTGGCATCGCTCGGCAGGCTCGCGGCCGGCGTCGCGCACGAGGTCAGGAATCCGCTGAGTTCGCTCGAGGGGTTCGCGCAGTTCTTCCGGACGAAGTTCGAGCCGGGCTCCGAAGAGGAGCGCTACTCCGACATCATGATAGAGGAGGTCGAGCGGCTGGACCGTGTTGTTCAGGAGCTTCTCGACTTCGCGCGTCCGGTGACGCCCGACAGGAAGCCGATCCCTCCCAACACCATCAGCGAGGAGGCGCTCGCGCTCGTGTCCGAGGACGCGCAGTTCAAGCGTGTCACTATCGAGAAGAAACTTCTTGAGGGCCTGCCGGACGTGCTGGTGGACGCGATGCAGATGCGGCAGGCGTTGTTGAACGTGCTCCTGAACGCCATCGAGGCGATGAGCGACGGTGGCACGCTGACCATCGAGGCTGCCGTCACCGACTCGGCGGACGGGCCGCCCGCGGTGACCCTGAGCGTCACCGACACCGGAGTGGGAATGTCCGCGGAGGAGGTCGGCAAGCTGTTCGAGCCGTTCTACACGACGAAGCCCAGAGGCACGGGGCTCGGCATGACGGTCGTGTCCCGCGTCGTCGAGCAGAACGGCGGGAGAGTCGGCGTCCGGAGCGCACCGGGGGAGGGCACGACGTTCTCGCTCGTCCTTCCCGTTGCGGGAGCGCAGTAGCTGCGGGCCTTGAGCGGGAGTGCCCGGGAGAGAACTGATGGAGACAGGTCCACTCAACATCCTCGTCGTCGATGACCAGTCCAGCGTGCGCGAGCTGCTCAAGGCGGTGCTCGAGAGCGACGGTCACACCGTCGACACGGCCCCGGACGGCGAGTCGGCGGTGGAGCGGCTCGGCGCCGGTTTCCACGATCTCGTCATCACGGACCTCCGCATGCCCGGCATGGACGGCATCGCGGCCCTCGAGAGGTTCAAGCAGCTCAGCCCCGAGACCGGCGTCATCATGATGACGGCCTACGCCTCCGTTGAGACCGCGGTTTCCGCCATGAAGCTC
>JAUWLR010000005.1 GCA_030613615.1 Candidatus Eiseniibacteriota bacterium | reverse complement strand
TGATGGCGTAGAGCGGGTTCCGTATCTCATGCGCGACACCCGCCGCGAACTCACCCAGCGCGGAGAGGCGATCGTCATGCCGCAGCCGCTCCTCCATCTGACGAACCTCTGTCAGATCCTGGAAGATCGCGATCACTCCCCTTTCCTCCCCCTCACCGCTCCTGAGTATCGAGGTGGAGAGACCCACTGGAGTGCTGCCGCCGCCCCGCCGTTTGACAAAGAACTCCACCCGCGCCTCAGGACGACCGGCATCCAGGGCCGCGGCGATCCGCTCGCAGAACGCGGGCACGTCGGCGAACACGATCCTGTACTCGGCGCCCCTCGAGCCCTCTCCCGAGATCCCGAGGATCACCTCACCGGCTCTGTTCAGGTAGGCAACCAACCCCGAGCTGTCTACGAGAACCAGCCCGCTGCTGATGCCGTCCAGGATGTCGGCGATCCGGAGCTCCGCCGTGTCGAGTTCAGAGCGCGTGACCGTAAGCTCGTCCTCGCTCTCCCCCACCTTGCGTGCGAGGTGGCCCTCGAGCAGGGCGACGAGAAGCAGAGAGACCAGCACAATGACGATCTCCGCCACGGCGCCCGACTCCAGCAGGTGGTTCCAGGACGATGGACCGGTCAGCGCCAGCACGATGTGGCCGGCCACGGCGCCCCCCGCCACGGCCAGACCCGGGCGCAGCCCGAGCCGTCCGGCCACGATTATCACCGGAAGGAAGTAGAGGAGCTTGAACGGGCTGCCGAGACCGCCCGAGAAGTAGGCCACTAGCGTTATGAAGACGATGTCCACGGAGCACTGCACGAGCAGGAGCATCCGGGGATGACCACCGACCGCGTGCCAGAGAAAATACACGGCGGTCAGTGCGGCGGCGATGACACCGAGGATCACGATGGCCGGACGCGCCACGCTCGAACCACCAATCAGGGCGGCCAGAACGATGACTGCGACTACGAGGAGTCTCGCAACAATGACCATCTTGGTCCGTGGGAAGCTCTCTCTCACAGGGAATTCCTCCCGTCTCGCGCGTCTCGCTTGACTGGTCAGGATGCGTCCGTCGCCCGGCTGGAGTCCGCCGGCGACGCCGCGCCCCCGCCCACCGTCGCCTTGTCCCTGAGACCATCGAGAGTCACGGGCCCGATGCCCTTGACCTCGAGCAGCTCTTCCAGCGTGGAGTATCTGCCGTTGAGTTCGCGCCTGCGCACGATCTCCGCAGCCCGCACCGGACCGACACCCGGCAGACGAACCAGATCGTCCACACCTGCAGTGTTGACGTCGACCGGCCACACCGGCGGCGCAACGGCCGCAGACGCCTGCCCGCCCTGGCCGGGCGCCCCGCCGAAGTCCGGGATGGAGGAGGGGAACACTCTCCCCGCCCGTACCACCGCCGACCCGACCACGAGCGATACCGCCAGAAACAGCACGACGACCCGCTCCTCGCGGGTAAATATGCTCCTCATCCCATCCTCCCGTCCCGGACCCTAGAATCTAACGGATTGCAAAACGCAATGCAAATCAAAGTTGGGGAAGCTCAGCCCTGCGGGCAGGAGAAGCCACGGGGAGGCGCGTATCAGTCGATGAAGCGCCACGAGAAGCCGGCGGCGACCCTGGTCCCGCCGGGCTCCATGCCGGGGATGCGTCCACTATCGGTCGACAGCACGTCCGTCACGACGGCGAAGAAGCGCGCCGAGCCGACGGCGCCCGTGACGATGAACGAAAGCGACGCGCGGGCGTCGTCCACGAGTCCGCGCCAGGGGCCGCGCGCCAGGCCCGATTCGTACCCCAGCGACGCCGTGATGCGCATTCGCAGGTAGTCGTTGAAGAGCCACACGGGCACCGAGCCGCTGGCCTCCGCTGAGACGTTCGGCACCGGGGTCAGGCTGTTGAGCGCGCCCGCAGCATCCAGACCCACGAAGGAGACGTCGAGCGCTCCGCTCAGGAACGAAGTGTCGCCCGCCGCCGCCCAGACCGACAGCGCTCCCCCGGTCTCGTCCGCGGCGTTGACCGGGGCGAAACGGGAAGCGGCGTACTCACCCAGGACGATGGGATCAAGCACGCGCACGATCTCACCGCGAACACCCGCCCCCTCTAGAATGTCCCGCTTCACGTAGGTCGCGCTCAGGGAAGCCGCGCGCTCGGGCTCGACCAGGGCGTTTCCTCCGACCAGCGCATCCGTCCCGACGCCCCCCGGTAGTGACCTGGGCGCGAGCGCCAGCTCGAGAGCCGTGGGATGCCGCCCCCAGAGCGAAGCCTCGAGCGACCAGGTGTCGCCGCGAGAGCGCTCGCCTGTTAGAACGGCGTCCGCGCGCGGGATGAGGTGGTCGCCAAGCGCATGCAGCCCCGCCGTGACCGAGAGCGAGTTCGGACCCAGCAGGTATTCCTCTGCGACATCCGCCCTGAAGCTCACGGCCTCCTGCGTCTCCGACACGAGCGCCCCCGCCACCTCGCGGCGCTCGAGCACAACCGCGACCATATCGACCGGACCGAGCTCGGAGACACGGGCCGACAGCCCGTCGATCTCCGCCCTGGCCTCGGGACCTGGCGAGCCGGACTCCAGCCATGACTGCGTGTGGAAGAGCTCCAGGCGCGTATTCCCGGCGGAACCCCGGACGAAGACGTCGCTGCGAACGTACTCTCTCGAGAGCGATGAGAGCGCAGCATCCGGGGCGGGCCGCGAGCGGCTCAGCGACGTTCTGGTTCCCCCGAGCTCGGCCACCCACCCGTCCCTCAGAGGCAGGAGCACCGAGCCGCCGGCGCGGTCGAAGCCGTAGCTTCCCCCCGCTGATGGAGCCCGGCCGTTCTCCGCCTCGAAGAAACCGGGCACGGCGCTGCCGCCGCTGAAGTGCCGGCCGAACTCGGCCGCAAGAAGCGACCGCCCGAAGGATCCGGACGCCATCGTCAGCCGCGAGAACGGAATCGTCCCAGGGCGACGCAGCGGCCTCTGGTCGATCACAAGCGGCACCGCACCGCCCAGGAGGACGCCGGGCCACTCCGCCGTGTAGACGGGCCAGATCGAGAGGTCCGGGCCGTTCGGGGTCAGCACGACACCGGCGGCCGGAGAGGAGACGGCCAGAAGGTCGAGACCTTCGTCGACCCAATCGCCGGCGGCGCGGCCGCGCAGAGTCACCTCGGTCAGCGCCGCGGGGACCGCTCCGCGCGCGAGTGACACACGATGTCCGTCCCACCCGCTTCCGACCCACCTTACACCTGGCGGCGGAGCCACTGCCGCGACCGCTCCCTCGGCGCGCACGCGCCTGATGTCACCACCACGCGCAGGCGCCGTCACCTGCGGGGGCTCGTCCTGAACGAACGCCGACGAGTCGGGCGGGGACGGCGCATGGGGCTCAGCACCGACCTCCTCGGCGAGTGCCGCCAGGGGCGCAATGAGCAGGAGAACGAGCACGGATGTGGCAAGAGCACCGGGAGCCGTGAGGTCCGCACGGAATGTCATCTGTTCCCTCCGTAGGCTCCCGGAGCACGCGGGGTTCGGGTGCCGGCGTCAGTAGTCTGCGGACCGGCCAGCCGCAGGATCTTCGGGATAACGGTCGGGGCCAGCACTGCAAACACGATCGTGTTGGACACGAGATGCACGCTGGAGAAGAAGGCGTTCGAGAGGAGCACGGCAAGCGCTCCGGTGCGGAACTCAGGGCTCATCACCGCCAGCCCCACGATGACGGCGGCCTGGTACACGGCGGTCAGGGCGAGTCCGATTCCGCCGGCGACCAGCGGCAGGCCCCGCCGACCGGCGACCGGTCGAGGGCCTCGCCACAGGCGAGCCGTGATGCCACCCATCAGTCCGGTGAACGCCGAGGCCGCGAGCTGGGCCGCGAACATCGTCGGGATGCCCAGTCCCGAGCCGTACGGATTGAATCCGGAGTAGATAGCCATCGCGAGCGCCCCGCCCAGCGCGCCGCGACAGCGCCCCAGGACCACGCCGGCTGCGAAGACCGTGAACGGCACAAGCTCGACGTTCGGCACGGACAGAAGAAGGAACCCCAGCGCGGCCGCCAGGGCGACGAAGATGGCCGTGACGGCCGTCCCCGAGGTCCAGAGAGCTCGCGCCGAGCTACCGGTATCAGTCGAGTTTTTCTCGCTCATGGTCAAGACGGTCCGGAGTGACGTCGTCCAGCTGAGTGCCCGTTTCGCCGGGCATACCGATGGGCTCTATGTGCTGCGAGATCTCGGCCCGATCGTCCGGCGAGAGCATGCTCCAGTTGCGCTGCACCTCCATGATCAGCGGCGTCCCGCACTTGGACGGCACGTCGCTCTCGTACTCAGGAGGAAGGCTGTTCGGGTCGAACATCGCGTAGACCTTGTACAGAAGCCCGGTCGAATACTCCAGGGCCCCGGACCTGACCGCCGCCTCTACCAGGTCGAGCGAACTCATCGGCCGCTCGTCCGTCGAGTAGGTCACCCGGGTCTCGTCCGAGACCGGCTCCGACTCGGGCACGGGGCACGAACAACCAGAGGCAAACAGCGCAGAGACGGCAAGAGCAGTCGCCAGCAGCCGCACCAGGGCCGACGGCCGCGGTATCGAACGTCGCAAGGTGAATCCTCCCCTCACTAGGAGATCTTCGTGAGCACGATCTTCATGACCTCCTCGCAGACGAGGTCAGCTTCCCTGCCGAGATCGGTGATCGCGGCCGCAGCCTTGCTGGCGAACTCCTGGTGCTCCTCCGCCCGGATACCTCCGACGTTTATCCGGACGTTCAGCCCCGCCGCGTGCACGCCGGCTCGCGCAATGAGAGCAGCGACGCCGGCGTCGGACACCGCGTTCACGTTCCCATGCTCCGCGACGGGACGAGCCAGCCGAATCACGCCCACGCACATCTCCATCACCGCCAGTGGGACGGTGGCCGCGTCCACGAGCGTCTGCTGAAGAGCGGTCTTCCGCGACGCCTTGTTCGCCTCGGTCTCCTTCGGCATCTTGAGCGCGGCCATGAACTTGTTGAATGCCGCGGCGTCCTCATCGATCATCTGGGTAAGCTCGAGCCGCAGCGTCTCCGCACCGGCGAGCGCCTCCTTCATCTCCTCCTCGACGTCCGCGTACTTCTTCTTCCCGATGGTCAGATTGGCCACCATCGAGTTCAGCGCGGCCCCGCGCGCGCCGCACAGCGCGGCCACACTCCCGCCGCCCGGCGTCGGGGAATCAGACGCCAGCTCTCCCAGGAATCCGCTCAGATCTGTCATTCGTCGCTCCCGTCTTCCGAAAGGCGGTTCTCCAGAACCTGGTTCCTCTGGAAGTTCTCGAGCCTCAGGTAGAATTCAGCGCAATCGATCAGCGCATCGGCCGGCACCAGCCCGACCACCTCGCTGCCTATGACCGGCACTCCATACCGCTCGGCCTCACTTCTGACCATCTCGAACGCACGGAAGAGCGGCGTCCCCCGGAAGTTGACCATGTTGATCGAGACCTGGACAATGTTGCGGTCCTTGATCGCGAATCCCATCGCCTTGACGTGCCTCAAGCCGCCGCTCGAGTGCCGGATGGCCTTGGCTATGGCCTTCGCGACGGAGAGATCGGTCGTGCCCAGGTTGATGTTGTAGGCGACCAGAAACGGCCTCGCGCCTATCGCAGTGACGCCGGCGGTGGGGTGGATCCTGTTCGGACCGAAGTCGGGCTCGCGAGCAGGGTTCGTCCCGATCTCATCGCGCAGCCCCTCGAACTGCCCCTTGCGCACCTTTGCGAGGTTCTGCCGCTCCGGCCGCGTGGCGGCCGATTCATACAGGAAGACCGGGATCTCGAGCTCGCGCCCCACGCGTTCACCAAGCTGCCGTGCCAGTTCGACACACTCGTCCATCGTCACACCCTTGACCGGCACGAACGGCACGACATCGGTCGCCCCCATGCGCGGGTGCTCACCCTCGTGCTTGGTGAGGTCGATTGTCTCCGCGGCCTTGGCCATCCCGCGGAAGACGCCCTCCAGCACGGCCTCGGACTCACCGACTATCGTCACAACCGCCCTGTTGTGATCGGCGTCCATCTCGCTGTCGAGAAGCCTCACGCCGTCGACGGCCGTCATCTCACCCAGGATGGCGTCCAGCACCTCAGACCGTCTGCCCTCGCTGAAATTCGGGACGCACTCCACCAGCTTCATTGACGCCTCCTGAAGAAGACTCAAGTCTCAGGCCGCGACAGCGCCGCGGCCAACAACAACACTACCCCGCTTCACGACCGCCGCGACGAGGTTGACGCCGTAGTGGTACGGAATGGCCCTGTAGTCGTCGACCTCCCAGATCACCGCGTCGCACTGTCGACCCGGCGTCAGACTCCCCAGGACGTCCCCCGCGCGGAGCGCGGCCGCCGCGTTCACGGTTGCCGCGACGAGCGCCTCCTCCGGCGTCATGCGGAGCATCATGGACGCGAGCGCAAGGATGATCTGCATGGACTCGGTCATGGAGCTGCCGGGATTGCAGTCGGTCGCGAGTGCGACCGGCACGCCGGCTTCGATCATCTTCCTGGCGGGCGCAAACGCAGTGGACCCGAGCGACAGTGTGGTCCCCGGCAGAAGCACGGCGACGACACCTGATGCGGCCAGCGCGGCCAGCCCCTCGTCCGACACGCACACCAGATGGTCCGCCGACGCCGCCTTGAGTTCTGCGGCCAGCTCTGCAGCGCCAAACGCGTGCAGCTCGTCGGCATGGAGTTTCGGTTCCATTCCGTGCGCGCGCGCCGCGGTGAGGATCCGGCGGGACTGCTCGACGGTGAACACGCCCTCCTCGCAGAAGACGTCGCAGAATCGGGCGAGTTTCTCGGCCGCGACCGCGGGCAACATGTCATCGATCAGATGATCGACGTAGCCCTCCCGATCGTCGCGCCACTCGTCGGGGAACTCGTGTGCGCCCAGGAAGGTCGGGACGACGTCGACCACGTGCGTGTCCACAAGTTCTGAGGTCACGCGCAGCATCTTGAGCTCGGATTCGAGAGAGAGGCCGTAGCCGCTCTTGACCTCCGCGGTGGTCGTCCCGTACTCGAGCATCCGATCGAGCGTGGCCCGCCCGTTCTCCCTGAGCAGGTCCGGGGAAGCGGCGCGTAGAGAACGCACGCTGGAACGAATGCCCCCGCCGGCTTCAGCGATCTCCTCGTAGCTCGCGCCCTCGACACGCATGGCGAACTCGCTCTCGCGCGTCGCGGCGAAAACAGCGTGCGTGTGAGGATCGACAAGCCCCGGCGTGACGACGCCGCCGTCGGCGTCGACGACGGTCGTGCCCGGCCCCGTCTCGACAGAGGCCATAACAGAGGACTCGGGCCCCGCGGCGAGCACGAGGCCGGCAGAAGAGGCCACGGCGCCCCCCTCGACCAGCCCGAGTTCACGCATCGAGGTCCCCCTGCGCGGGCCGTCCGTCCCGTCCATGGTGATGAGCTGCCCTATGTTCCTGATGATGAGATCGGTCACGTGGTTCGTTACCCCCCGGCAGCGGTTCCACCGAGCTTTCAATCCCCCTGGATGCGACGTCCTCAATCCAGCATCGGGATCCTGATGTCGTTCTTCTTCGCCCACTCGACGGCGGTGTCGTAGCCCGCGTCGGCGTGCCGCATGATCCCCGTACCGGGATCATACGTCAGCACGCGCTCTAGACGTCGCGCCGCCTCCTCCGTGCCGTCGGCCACAATGACCATGCCGGCGTGCAGCGACTTCCCGATCCCCACGCCACCGCCGTGATGGAAAGAGACCCACGTGGCGCCGCCGACCGCGTTCAGAAGCGCGTTCAGGACCGGCCAGTCCGCTATCGCGTCGCTGCCGTCCTTCATCCCCTCCGTCTCGCGATACGGCGATGCGACCGACCCGCTGTCCAGGTGGTCCCGCCCGATCACTATGGGCGCGCTGAGCTCGCCCGCTCCCACCATCCGGTTCAGCTCGAGGCCGAACCGCGCGCGCGCGCCGTAGCCCAGCCAGCAGATCCGCGACGGAAGCCCCTGGAAGTGGACCTTCTCGCGCGCCAGACGGATCCAGCGGTTGAGCGCCTCGTCCTCGGGGAACAGCCGGAGCACGGTCTCGTCGGTCTTGTAGATGTCCTCGGGGTCACCCGAGAGCGCCACCCATCGGAACGGACCCTTCCCCTCGCAGAAGAGCGGCCGGATGTAGGCCGGCACGAAGCCCGGGTAGTCGAACGCGTTCTCAATACCCGCGTCCCGCGCCTGACCTCTGAGGTTGTTGCCGTAGTCGAACGCCACGGCGCCACGTTTCTGGAACTCCAGGATCGCGTGGACGTGCGCGGCCATCGACTTCATCGAGAGTTCGATATAGCGGTCGGGGTCGCTCTCGCGGAGCGCGAGCGCCTCGTCGTACGGCATGCCGCGGGGAACATACCCGGTGAGCGCGTCGTGAGCCGACGTCTGGTCGGTCACGACGTCAGGTGTGAACCCGAGGGCGACGAGTTCGGGCAGGATGTCGGCGCAGTTGCCGACGAGGCCGATCGAGAGAGGCTCGCCGGCGACCTTCGCCTTGTCCGCCAGAGCGAGCGCCTCATCAAGGTCATCGGTCATCCGGTCGCAGTACCCCGTATCAAGCCGCTTCTGTATCCTCTCGCGGTCGACCTCGACGCAGATGCATACACCCCCGTTCATCGTCACGGCCAGCGGCTGCGCCCCACCCATGCCGCCCATACCACCCGTCAGAACCAGCCTGCCGGTGAGACGCCCTCCGAAGTGCTGACGGGCGAGTTCCGCCAGGGTCTCATAGGTTCCCTGCAGAATGCCCTGTGTGCCGATGTATATCCAGCTCCCGGCGGTCATCTGGCCGTACATGATGAGGCCCTTGCGCTCGAGCTCGCGGAACTTGTCCCACGTCGCCCAGTCCCCGACCAGGTTCGAGTTCGCGATGAGAACCCGGGGAGCGTCGGTGTGTGTCCGGAAGATCCCGACGGGCTTGCCCGACTGCACAAGCAGCGTCTCGTCCGCTTCCAGCTCCTTGAGCGAGCGGACGATCGCCTCGAACGCATCCCAGTTCCTCGCCGCCTTTCCCGTGCCGCCGTAGACCACGAGCTCGTCCGGCTTCTCGGCAACCTCGGGGTCGAGGTTGTTGCAGATCATCCTGAGGGCCGCCTCCTGCAGCCAGCCCTTGCACGAGAGCTCGCTGCCGCGGGGCGCCCTCACCTGACGCGCTGCAGCCCGTTTCTTCTGCATGGGTTCGACCTCCGGATTCAGACCGCCGACTGCCCCGCGTGGATGCCGGCCAGGGCGGTCATCAGACCCTCCTCTGAATCAACTATGACAGTACGCGTCGGCAGCTGCTCGAGCAGCCTGTCGCCGTAGGCCCGCGTCGAAAGCCTGCTGTCCAGGAAGATAACAGCGCCGGAGTCCGTTGTCGAGCGTATCAGCCGTCCGAACCCCTGTCTCAGCCGCACGGCCGTCCTGGGTATCATGTAGCGCGCGAACGAGTTCTCGCCGTCCGCCTCGTAGCGCTCGCAGTGCGCTTCGACTATGGGATCACGCGGCACCGGGAACGGCAGCTTAACGATGACCAGCTGCTCGAGCGAGCGACCGGGAACGTCCACGCCCTCCCAGAAACTGCTCGTCGCGAGCAGAACCGAATCGACCTCCCGCGCGAACTGGTCGAGGAGTGCCGAGGCCGCACCCCCGTGCCCCTGGGCGAGGACGAGCTTCCCTCTCGCGGTCAGCGGGTTCACCACTGCCTTGAAGACCGCGTCCAGCGCCGACCGCGCCGTGAAGAGCACGAGCGTTCCGCCCTCGGCACGCTCCGCCAGCCTGATGACCAGCTTGGCGACCGCCTGGTTGAATCCCGGCGAGGAGGGCTGCTGCAGGTAACCTGCCACGACCGCGAGAGACTGGGCATCATAGTCGTAGGGGCTGCCCACGTCGAGGGTCAGGACCTTCCAGTCAGGTATGAGGTCGAGCCCAAGTCTCTCCATGACGAAGTTGAAGCTCCCGTCGACCGTCATGGTCGCCGAGGTCGCGATGAGCGAGTCCACACGCGAATAGAGGAAGTCACCCATCATCTCCGCCACGCTGACCGGAGCGCTGCGCAGCTCGCACTCGAGAACATCGCGGAACGTGCGCACGTCCAGCCAGAAAACGCTGTCGGGATCGGCGGCCTCCGCGACGTACTCGAGGTTGGAGGCGAACTCACGCACGCGCGACGCGTGGAAGGCCAGACTCTGTACGAACGCGTCGGCCCTCTCGAGTTCGGTGTCGACGACCAGATCGGCCAGCGTCTCCGCTCCCTCGGCCACCGCCGACAGCGCGGCCAGCAGCGTCCGGAGCTCATCATCGAGCAGCGCCGACACGGGTGCGTCGGGATGGTACCGGAGCTTCCCGAACTCGACCTCCCGCCCCTCGTTCAGTTCCCTGTGCTTCTTCCGGAGCGCGCCGAAGAACGTCTCGGACGCGGCAGACGCCGCCCCCACGTCAGATGCGAGACGCTCGGCGCCCGCAGTCGCGGACTCGAGGAGCGCCCCACCTCCACCCGACAGCGCGCCGAGGACCTCCGCGAGGTCGCCGCTCGCACCACCCTCGTCCCTGTAGAGATTATCGAGCATGGCCCGCGCACGCCAGATGTTGGCGCGTTTGCCGAGGTGTTCGGTCGCGACGTGTTCCATATTGTGCGCCTCATCGCAGATGAGGTACGAGTAGTCGCCCAGTATCCTGTTGTCCGCCTCCGTGTCGCTGAAGAGAAGCGAGTGGTTGATGATAACGATGTGCGCCGCCTGCGCCGCCTTGCGGGCCTTGAGGAGGTAGCAGCTGTCCCTCATCGGGCACTTCTGCCCCAGACAGGGGCCGCCCTCCGCCGAGATCCGGCTCCACAGGTACCCGCGCTGTCTGAAGGCGGCGTTCTCACTGATGTCGCCGGAGTTCGTCTCCTGCTCCCACAGGGCGACCGGGAGCAGCTGGGAGCGCTCGCCCGGCGAGAGGCCCTTGTCGAGCGCCTGCCTCCACCGCGACTGGCAGATGTAGTTCCCCCTCCCCTTCAGGAGAGATGCGGAGAAGTCCACGTCGAGCACGCGTTCGAGGAACGGAATGTCTCTGAGAAAGAGCTGCTCCTGAAGATTTTTCGTGTTCGTGGATACGATGACACGCTCGCCGTTTAGGACCGCGAAGTGGACGGCGGGAATGAGGTAGGCGAGCGACTTGCCGACACCGGTGCCCGCCTCGACGACGAGATGGACACCTCCCATCAGGGAGTCTCCGACCGCCCGGAGCATCTGAAGTTGCTGCCTGCGCACCTCGTAGCCGGGGAGCCCCCGGCCGACGGGCCCGTCCTCGCTGAACAACGCTTCGAGCTCGTCCAGGTCTATCTCCCGGATCTCCTCGGCGGCCGTTCTGGGAGTGCCGATCCCGCGCGCCGAGTCGTAGCGCAGGAGCTCGCCCTCCTTCTCGCCGTGGTCCGGGACCGCCAGCGGGTCCAGCTTCACCTCGGCGCGCTCGCGGGCCCCCTCGATGAGCGTTCTCGTGGCCTTGTCCGCGAGGCGATACATGCGTTCGAGCACGGTGGCGCCGATCTGGTCGAGAACCCCCAGCAGAGAGAGGAAGAGACCGGATACCGCTCTGGCATCGTCGGTCGCGCGGTGCGAGCGACCCGTGGGTACGTCGAAGAAGCGCGCCGCCGTCACCAGACGATGGTTCGGCAGCCTCGGCAGAAGCGCCCTGGGCAGGGGGAGCGTGTCGAAGACGCCGCCGCGGCCGACCAGGAGTTCGGCCCGACCAGCGGCGGCCTTGTTCAGGAAGCCGACGTCGAACGGAGCGTGGTGCGCCACGATGGGACTTCCGCCGATGAACTCGATGATGCGCGGCAGCACTTCATCGATCGAAGGCGCTCCCGCGACGTCGTCGTCGGATATCCCGGTCAGGTGGACGATGTCGGAGGGTATGGGGCAACCCGGGTTCACGAGGGCCTCGAACGTGTCGTCGACCTCGCCGTCCACGACTCTGACGGCCCCGATCTCTATGATGCGGTCGCTGCCGGCGTCGACCCCCGTGGTCTCCAGGTCCAGCCCCACGAACGTGCGCGGATAGGAAGCGGAACCGGCCTCGGTCATTCGCCCTCTCCCTCCCGGACGTTGGTCATCTTCCTGACGGCACAGAACTCACCGCACATGGTGCAGAGTTCCTCATCCGCGGGGGAAGATGCATCGCGGAAGGCCCTCGCCTTGTCGCTATTGAGAGACAGGTCGATCACCCGGTCCCACTGGAGCGCCTTGCGCGCTGTCGAGAGCTCGTCGTCCCAGTCGCGCGCGCCGTTGATGTCCTTGGCGATGTCCCCGGCGTGAGCGGCCAGCCTGAGCGCGTACACGCCCTCGCGGACGTCGTCGACGTCGGGGAGCCTCAGGTGTTCCGCGGGGGTCACGTAGCAAAGGAAGTCCGCACCCGCGGCCGCCGCGACGGCGCCGCCGATAGACGCCGCGATGTGGTCGTAGCCCGGGGCGACGTCGGTCACGATGGGACCAAGAACGTAGAACGGGGCCCCGTCGCACAGGGACTTCTCGAGCTCGACGGAGGACGCAACGAGATGCAGCGGCACGTGCCCCGGGCCCTCGACGATCGCCTGAACGTCACGCTCCCTCGCCCGCGCCACGAGCTCGGCGATGACCGTGAGCTCCGCGATCTGTGCGGTGTCGTTGGCGTCCGCCAGGGCGCCCGGTCTCAGGCCGTCACCCAGACTCAGCGTGACGTCGTACTCGCGCGCGATGTCCAGTAGATCGTCGTAGCGCTCGTAGAGCGGGTTCTCCTGCCCGTTGTAGGACATCCACTCCATCAGAAACGCCCCTCCCCGGCTGACCACGTCGGCCAGTCTCCGCGCGCGTCTGCAGTGCTCCGCGACCTCGCGCGTCACGCCGCAGTGCACCGTGACGAAGTCCATACCGTCGCGGGCGTGATCCTCCACCGCTCCGAGCATGTCGTCGGCCGTCATGTGCACCATGCCCGAACCCTGCGTCCTGGCACGCACCGCCGCCTGGTAGAGGGGAACGCTGCCGACAGGAACGGTGGAACGCTCAAGGACCGCACGCCGGATGGTGTCCAGATCGCCGCCCGTCGAGAGGTCCATGATCGCGTCCGCGCCCGCGGCAATGGCCGCATCCACTTTCTCGAGTTCTTCGTCCAGGCTGGAGGCGTCAGAAGACGTCCCGAGATTCGCGTTGACCTTCGTCCTCAGGCCCGGCCCCAACCCCATTGGTCTTCGCGTGCTTCGGTTGTTCAGTAGAATCGCCGCCTTCCCGGAGGCGACCAGCGCCACCAGGTCCTCGACCGCGATGTTCTCGTCGCTGGCCACGGCGGCCAGTGCCTCCGTGGCCCTGCCCTGTCGGGCCTCTTCCATCGTAAGCATGTCAGTGCCTTTCTCTGGTCCCGAGCAGTTTCTCGAGTCCCGCTTCATCTACAGTCTTGACCCCGAGTTCGAGTGCCTTGCTGTGCTTGGACCCTGGGTTCCTCCCCACGACGACCAGGTCGGTCTTCGAACTGACGCTCGAAGACACGCGACCTCCTGCCTCCGCGATGGCGGCTGCCGCCTCGTGCCTCGTGCGGTGTGCAAGCGTTCCGGACAGAACCACCGTAAGCCCGGCGAGCGCGGTCCTGGTCTTCCGCCGCCGCCCGGGTTCGCCCCGCATGTTCACCCCGGCCCTCTCGAGCTTCCGGAGCGCCTCCACGTTTCGCGGAGATCCGAGGAACGACCGGATGCTGGCCGCGATGACCGGACCTATCTCCTCTATCGCCGAGAGATCATCCTCTGACGCCGAGGCCAGTTCCCGCATGCCCGGGAAGCTCTCGGCCAGGACCTGCGCCACCCTCGCCCCGACGTGCCGGATACCCAGCCCGTGGAGAACCCTCGCCAGGGGCCTCCGCTTGCTCTCCTCGAGCTCAACCAGCAGGTTCTCCGCGGATTTCTCTCCCATTCTCGGAAGCGCCGCAAGGTCGGAGGGCTCCAGCCCGTACAGATCCCCGTAGTCCTCGACCAGTCCCGCCGACACAATCTGTCTGACGAGCGCGGACCCGAGCCCTCGGACGTCCATCGCACCACGGGACGCGAAGTGCCGGATGCGCCCTCTGACCTGCTCGGGGCACGACACGTTCTCACACCGCGTGTCCACTTCTCCTTCAGGCCTGACGACGGGCTCCCCGCACGCGGGACACCTCAAGGGCATCCGGAAGCGCCTCGGCCTCCCCCGCCGCTTCGACTTCACGACCTCGGTGACCTTCGGTATGACCTCCCCGCCCTTTTCTATGGCGACCGTGTCTCCGACACGGACATCGAGCCGCTCGATCTCATCCTGGTTGTGAAGCGTCGCCCTGGAGACGGTCGAGCCCGACACGAACACCGGCTCAAGGATAGCGACGGGCGTCAGCCTGCCCGTCCGTCCCACCTGCACGACGATGTCACGGACGACGGTCCGCACGGCCTCCGCGGGGAACTTGTAGGCGATACCCCACCGGGGACTCTTCGCGGTCGACCCGAGCCGCTCCTGCTGCTCGAGCGAGTTCACCTTGACGACCATCCCGTCTATGTCGTAGTCGAGACCGCGGCGCCTGTCGTCCCACTCCAGACACCTCTCGACCGCGGCCTCGATGTGCGGGGCCGGCGTGATGTCGGGGCTGACGGGGAACCCCATCGCCCGCATCAGCTCAATGGCCTCCAGGTGAGTCGCGACACGCGACGCGCCGCCGCCCACTATCTGGTAGAAGAACGCCTCGAGCGGACGCCTGGCCACCTCCCCCGGATCCCGTAGCTTCAGGGAACCGGCCGCGGCGTTCCGGGGGTTGACGAAGAGGGGCAGTTCGTCGCTCTCGCGCCGGCGGTTCAACCGCTCGAAGCCCGATCGCGGCATGAAAATCTCGCCCCTCACCTCCACCTCCGAGACCCCACGCCTGCCTGGCAGTCTCGTCGGGATGGAGCGGATCGTCCTGATGTTGGTCGTGACGTCGTCGCCGCGCGTGCCGTCGCCGCGCGTCACAGCGACGTCGAGTCGGCCGTCGACGTATCTCAGTGATATGCTGATGCCGTCCAGCTTGGGCTCGACCACGTACTCGACGGGCTCGTCCGGGATCCTCTTCTTGACCCTGGCGTCGAACGCCAGCAGTTCCTCGGGTGAGTACGTGTTGTCCAGCGACAGCATAGGGACGGCATGTTCGACGGTTCTGAAGCCCTCCGTCGGGGCCCCAGCCACCCTCCGCGTGGGCGAGTCGGACGTCACGAGCTCTGGATGTTCACGCTCGAGCCCCGCCAGCTCGGCCATGAGGGCGTCGTACTCACCGTCCGCTATCTCAGGGAGGTGGTCGACGTAGTACTTCCGGTCGTGCAGACGGATGAGCTCGCGGAGTTCTGCGACCCGCGCTCTCATGCTCTTCTTCGCTCCCATCGCTCCCTTCGAGCCCCTTCCAGGGACGGATGGCAGGTGGTCCAAGGGGAACACGTCAGAATTCGCGGATCAGACCTGCGTGTAGCTTCCCGTCGAGGAGGTCGTCCCCTTCCCCCAGCCCGTAGTCGATTGAGATTGTACCCAATCGAGTGTCACCCCGCAACCCGATTCCATAACCTAACTTCGTGTCCTTCGCGAAATTAGGCGCCTCGCGGTACCAGTAACCGGCGTCGACGAAGACGATCGCTCGCGATCTCCTGCCGAGCAGGAGGCGGTACTCGATCGAGCCGAGGGCCGTCCGCGTGCCCCGGAACTGCTCCTCCCGGTAGCCGCGCAGGCTGCGGGCGCCGCCGAGCACGAGCAGCTCGTGGAACGGCACCTCCTCCTCGGTGCTCACCAGCGCCTCGACCCGGGCACGGAGTGCCAGGACCTGGCGCCTCCTGACGCGGAAGAACCGCTCGGCTTCGGCGGCAAACGTGCCCGAGCTCTCGTCCCTGCCCTCGTCCGCGATCTTTTTGTCGGCGTACTCGATGCTCGCCCGAAGCCTGGTCCCCGCGGTCGGGTTCAACGGCGCGTCCGTGCCGTCGTATGCCGCAGCGAACGCCGTCTTCACACTCGTGGAGGTCGATTCGTGGGCGGCGCCGGGCACGTAACGCTCGCCGCCTACCGACCAGATCAGCCTCGTCCGGTCGCCCAGACGAGCCGTGACCAGGAGGTCACCTTCGGTGGTCGTGTAGAATGTGTCTCTCACGGACTGGCTGCCCGCGACGCCCACGTCCACGGGAGCGCCCAGAAGCCACGGTTCCGTGTACGAGAACGAGATCTGGGTCTGGTTCTCGCGGATCCGCTCCCAGGAGGCGGAAGCCGACCTGCCCGTTCCCGCGATGTTCCCGAGGTCGATGTCCACAATGCCGGTGAGGTCATCGGACGCGCCCGGCCCGCCGGAGAAGCCGATGACGCCCGCTATCCGGCTCGCGGCCCCCTCGGTCACGGTGACACCGACTGTGGCCTCTCCGCTCGCCGGGTCGACGGCCACGACCGGCTCCTCGACGGCGTCGAGGAAAGCGAGCCTCTCCAGTCTCGGCCGAACCCTGGATAGCTGGGACAGGCTGAAGGATTGGCCGCGCTCCAAACGCGCCTCCCGCGCTATCACATGCTCGCGCGTCACGTCGTTGCCGGCCACAACGACATCGCCGAACCACGTTGCGGTTCCCTCCCTCACCTCGACCCGACCGGTGAGCCCCCCCTCGTCGCCGAGCCACACGGCCGCGGGGAGAGCTACTTGCGCGAAGGGCCTGCCGTCGTCCGCGTACGCACTCAGAAGCGCCTCTATGTCTCCGAGGAGGGAGTGACGCGTCAGGTGCGACCCGGGTTCGAGCTTCAGGCGCCGCACGAACTCATCGGGCACCGTCCGGTCGACGCCGCGGAACGTGAGATCGTCCAGCCTGACCTCGGGACCCTCGTCGACCGATATGGCAACCACAACACCCGCCGCCGTCGAGTCCCACGACACGCTCACGTGCGCGAACGGGCGACCGAGATCGCCAAGAAGCGCGATCAACGAGTCTACGCCCGCGTCGACCTCCGCGGGGTCGAACACCGCCCCCTCGCCCACCGTAAGTATGCCCAGCACGTCACGAGTCCGCAGACTCTGGTGCCCGTCGACCGAGGCGCGGGTCACCGACGCCGCGCCAGCCGTCGAAACCGCGAGCAGAAGAAGCGCCGCCGCGAGCAGGATGGACGCGGCACGCAACGCGCGGGTAGCACGGGCGCAGGACAGGACTCGCGGGCCCGCCGCCCACCGCCGGTCGAGTGCCTCCCTGATGCGAAGTAGTCTCCTCAACGTACCTGCCGCCTCCTTCTAGAAGAACGCGTTGACCCGGAAGTCCAACGTGTGGAGCGGGTCCCCGCCCGGCCTCGCCTCCCCGTGGTAAGACAGCGAGCCCGTGATGAACCGGTTGAACCTGTAGTCGCCGGCGAGCCGCCAGTTCGCACTCCGCCCGGTGCGGCGCCCCTCCGCCAGATAGGGATGGGCGGCCAGCGAGCCGCCGGACGCCTCGACGTTGATGCCGGTCAGCGACGCAGAGAGGGCGCCTCGCCCCGCGAGTCTGTACGTCGCGCTCGGCGTGACCTTGAGCACGGTGACGCCTACGGCCGCGAGCGCCTCGTCCTGCCGCCCCACCGAGGCCGTCAGCTTCGTCTCCAGACCACCGAGCTTCCTGAAGCCCGCCTCACCCAGAAGAGAACGCTCATCGATGTCGTAGCTGTCGCCTGCCTGGGAGTGCACCTCTCGCCTCCCGGCGTCGATCTGGAGCCGGTAGGTAATACCGCCGGTCCGCGTCAGCTTGACATCGGCGGTCCCCGAGCGCTCCTTCCTCTTCGTGCTCTCGTTCGAGTAGCTCCTGTCGAGGACATCCCTCGTGTGGAACGAGAGGCGGAGAGAGAGAGAACTGCCCGAGGACAGGTAGCGCGCCACGTGACGACCGGATATCTCACCGCGAACCGTGTCATCGCCCATAATGACGGCCGGATCCAGCAGGTAGAGCTTCTGCTTCGCGTCCGTCGTCGTCATCTCGCGGAGCTTCAGATCGCTCGTCACCGTCAGCCTGGAGAGGAATCGTCCGAGCGGGGTCGGCTCCGGCATCGACCGCCCGCCGCGACCGCGGGCGGCGGGGCCGAGCTTCCATTTGGTGCTGGCTTCGATGCTGGTCACGGGCAGGTACTGTCCGGTCCTGACGATCCGGATTATCTCGACGCCGTCATCCATGGTAACGAACTTCTGCTTCTCCTCCACCTCTGTCGCCGTGACGGAGTAACGGACCTGTCCTGTCAGGCCACCACCGAGTGACGTGTGGTCGAGCCTGGCGCTGGCGAGATCGTACCGGGACGTGGGGTCCAGGAAGCCCTCCTCGAACTGGACTTCGCGGCGCAGGACGCTGCCCTCGAAGCGAAGCTTCTCCCACCGGGTCGCACCCAGGCTGTATTCCTGCGTCTGCGTGCTGGACGCCCTCACCCATCCCGAACCGTCCGTCCTGTCGGTCAGACGGCGGGCGTACGACGCCCCGAAGGAGACGAGCCCCGACTGCGCGCTTCCCAGGGATGCGCCGTACTCGTCGTACCGCTCGCCCTGGTCTCCCTCCGCGCGCTCGTCGTGAGCGTAGGAAACCCCCGGCCGCACGGGGCCCACCTTCTGTTCGAAACCTCCGCGATAGAACGTGCGCTCCCGGTCGACCTCGGCCCCGGCGCCGGTCCAGCGCGACTTCACGAATCGTCCCGCACCCCAGAGTCTCCCGCCCTCCGTGGGGCGCCCTTCGGCGGCGAATTCCGTCTTCGTCGACTCGAGCACATCGTCCCGCTCCAGGTACGCGTGCGACAGCTCCACACGTCCTCCGCCACCCAGCAGCAGCGAGGACGCGCCCTCGAGCAGCGCCTCCCCGTTGGGAATAGCAAGTCCCTGAAGCTCCCAACGCTCCTCGTAGCCCAGCTCGCGAAACCGGCCGACACCCTGGAACCCGCCAGAGACGCGCCGCGCATCGAGCGAGAACCCGAGTTTCGCCCCGTCGAGCGCGCCGACGTCGATCGCAGGCAGCGCTGCCGAAAGCACCTGCGCGTTCCCCAGGTTGTCGTCGGCGTCCAGTGTGGAGTATGTGTTGCGGTCGAAGTCCGAGACGGCCCCCGACGCCTCCACGTACCCTCCGCGCCCGAGATCAAGCCGCCCGTCGGCCACGGCGAGCCCGTGGTCCATCGGCATGGGCAGATACCTGCCGAGGTTGTAGTCACCCTCTCCGTCACCGACGTAGATGTAGTGCCCGGTGACGTAGTCGTAGATGTAGTCTCCCCCACCTTCTCGCTCGAAGTGGAGGTTGTAGCTGCCGGAGCCGGGGGGGTCCGCGTAACTGAAGAAACTGGCCGTGTCAGTTTCGACGAAGTTGTAGTCACCGTGGCCGACACCTACCGAGTCGACGCCGTCGTCATGCGCCAACTCCCTGTTGTCCCCGGCGGCCTCAAGCACCGCGAGCTCCTTGGCCGAGAACGAGGCGGACGCGGACGCGCCCGTGTCGTCCAGTTCGCGGAAGAACGAGAGGCCGGCCAGAGCCGAACCGCCCGCGTTCCTCAGAGAGACCCTGCCGGCGTAGGTGTCGCGTTGGTAGTCGCCGGAACTGAACTCGTAGTCCACCGTGATCTCGTTCTCGCGGACGATGGGCCGGTGCTCCGTGAACTCGATCGCCCCTCCGGCGTAGTCGATCACGTAGTCGTTGTCACGCCCTCGCGCCATCTTGACTCCGTCGACCCACACGCGCTCACTGCCCGCAACAACGGAAACGCCCGTCCCGCCCGACTCGTCGGTGAGCAAGTAAGCGCCCTGCTTCCCGTCCACACCGAGGAACGTCAGCGTTCTGAACTGACCCGCCGTGCGCGCCCCGGCGAGCATGATGTCGGCGCGGCCGCGAGAGGCACTCAGCATCGCCCCCGTCGCGTCCCTGCGGAAGTCTGCGAGAGGCCCCCCCTCGATCCCGAGCACGTAGTCGCCCATGGTGGCCGAAACGTTCTCTCCCTCTATCTCGATCAGCACCTTGTCGAGGGCCCGGAGTTCCTCCGTGTCTCCCTCGGGCGCCAGCCGCGTGTTCTGATCGGACAGGTAGGCGGCCACCGACACATCGCGCGTCACGCGCCCCGTGATGTTCATGCGGAGCGACTGCTCGAGGCTCGCGTCACGGTTCGAGCCTACGGTGATGCCGAATGTCTTGGCCCCGCCGATGGTGAGCCCGTGCGAGGGCGGAGGCGGGACCTCAGACTCGTCCGGGCGCTCGAGCAACTGGGCGTCTTCCGCGAAACCCGGGGGCAGCACGGACAGGGACTCGAGGACGGCACGACGGTGGATCTTCTTCAGGTTCAAGGGGATGAAGCGGTAGGTGATGGTCACAACACCGTCGTCTGGGATCGCGGAGATGACAGCGACGGTCCCGAGATCGTAGTCGATCTCGTAGTCGACGCCGCGCGTGAGGGCCTCGCCGTCGACCCGGACGCTGTCGCTGCCCGCGATGAGGAACATGTCGGGCAGCTCGACTCCGGCCATGGCGTCGGCGGGCTGAACCGACAGCTCGCGGCGCCCCCCTCTTCGGACGATGGAACCCGCGTGTGACGCCGGCGTGAGCAGGAACAGGACGAGCAGTACAGCGAGGACCGCGCCCGCGGAACTCACACGCCACGGCCTGGGCGATACGCCGCGGACAGGGCGCGCGGCACGCGGTACGCCGGAGCGAACCCTAGCGTCCTGGGGCATCGGCGTCATAGATAATCTCGATCAGCCGCACGCGCCCGGTCTCGCCGTCAAGCGCTGCCAGCTCGCCCACGGGACCCAGTGCAATGGCGGTGAAGCGAAAGCTCGTGTCGCCCGGGAGCGACGTCGTGTGAGGACCCCCGCCGGCGGGGAACGCCAGCACGCGGTTGTGCCGCGCGTCGACCACGAGGACGTTGCCGTGCGCGTCGAATGCGACGTCCCGGGGTTCGAGCGTGTCGGGAGCCGAGAGTGAGTAGAGAGGGGCGCCGAACTCGTCGAAGACCTCGACGGAGAACCGGCCGCGGTCGGCCACCGCGACCTCCCTCGAGGGGCCGGCTGCAACGTCGCTGGGCGCGAGGAGTCCTCCTTCGTCCACGCCGAACCACCCCACGGGCTCAAGCGCCTCGTCGAACTGCGAAAAGGACAGCACGGACCGGGTGTCGGTATCGACCAGGAGGAGTCCTCCGGCCTTCACGACCGCGATGGACACGGGACTCCCTGCCTCGTCCTCCGTGATCACCAGGTCAATGTAGTTGCCCTCAACGTCATAGCGAGCCACCCGGCGGTTGCCCTCATCGAGCACGTAGGTGTAGAAGCCCCGGTAGATGCAGACATCGCTTGGCGTGTCCAGCTGCTCCGCGTCCCAACCGTAGCCTCCGAATTCCTGAAGGAGCGTTCCGTCACGCCCGACGACGAGCACTCTGTGGTTGCCGGTGTCCGCGATGACCACGTTCCCCCTGTGGTCCATGGCCACTGCCTCAGGCGACCTCATGCCCAGCTCGCCCGTGCCCGGCAGCTCGTCGAGCACGAGGAGCCCCCTTACGACACGCGCGCGCCCCGATGAGTGCACCGGACGCGGCACGGCCGCATCGCTCGCACGCGCCGGGAGCGCCGCGGTGACGGCCACGGCGGCCAGCATCGCCGTCACGACGTGGACCGCCGTCAGCGGCGGTCGCCGAAAACGACTTCTCCAGTCGACGCACATAGTGGTTGTCTCCATCAGGGATGGGTCACTGGGGAGCGGCGCACACCGAAGGGAAACGCGAGCGTCAGAACGACATTTCGAGCGTCGCTCTGGCGCCGACCTCGCCGCCAGAGATCTGCGGAACCACGGAGAAACGTGCGCTGGGTTCGCCGAGAACGCCGGCGTTGTGCCGCCTGGCCATCCACGCGCTGTCGACCGCGGAAAGGACCCGATTGAGGACCGCCAGGCCCGTCGCGTAGAAGGCGTTCCTCTCCGACTGCGAAGCGATCCGCCGGAGCTCCCGGTACTCGTAGAAACGGTCCCTGGTGCCCCAATCCCACGAGAGGTCGCCGTAATACCCGTTCTCCGCGAGGTACGCCGCCTGCGCCTCGAGGTCGTCCGGGAAGAGGCTCCTCGCCTCCCGGCGGATCGACTCGTTGTAGCTGTCGTCTCCCTCGCTACGAATATAGCCGCTCATGTCACTGAGATAGCTGGAGTTGGCCCCCGCGGCAGTTCCCGCGAAGATCTGGGCGTATTCCCTGTAGTCGTCCTCTCGCATCCCCTCCTGAATCCGGAACGCGCCATATCCCGCCCAAATGGTCGCCTCGGCCGCCATGAACCAGCGCCCGCGGGTCGTCTCGCCCACGTAGATCTCTCCCCAGCCGGGCACGACGCACGACAGAAGAAGCGCGACCATGGGGTTCTTCGTGTCCGGGCCACCGCCGTAGGACACACCGGACGAGGGTCTCGCCTCCAGCGCCGCCAGCGGCGTCTCATCCGACAAAGACAGGCCCGACTCCGCAAGACAGGCACCGACGTATCCCGCCTCCCACGAGAGGCTGAGCGGTACACCCTCGTCCGCGGCGACCGCCACCGGAAGGAGGACCACGAACACCAGCAGGGAGATCGAGACTGTCGTTCGATTCTTCATCAGTACCTCGCCGTGAGCGCGCAGCGGAGCCCGTCACCGCCGTCGGCTACGCCGAACTCTAGCCCTAGATCACCAACCGAGTCGGTCGGGGGCAACGCGCCGCCTCGCGCCGTCAGGAACGCGTCCACCGCCGCCGCCACGTGATTGAGAAGCGCGGCCATCATGGCGTAGCGCGCCTGCCTCAGGTGCCGGTTGCTGTCGCCGCGCATGTCGTAGTACGTGTCCCGGGACGCCACGTCGTTGTCACTGTACTCGTCCCAGTTGATGTAGGTCTCATCGCCGTCCTCGAACCACCATCGCCAGTAGGTCGCGTACTTGCCGATGTCCTCGTAGTACTCCTGCGTGCCGTACTCGGCAAGCGGGCGGCACAGATACTCGTCGCAGGTCGGACAGTCGACGCACGTCGCAGCGTACCAGGCGGCGTAGGCCTCGAAGTCCCAGTGGTCGTCGGCGAAGGTCTCGTACCTGTCACGATCATCCGTTCCCTTGCTCTCGAGCATGTAGAACCCGCCCCACAGCGCGACCTCAGCCGCCAGGAACAGGTATCCCCGTTTCTTGCCCTGGACGAGCTGCCCCGAACCCGGGACGGCTAACGAAGCAAGGAACATCAGCGTGGGGTCGTGCCCGATGGCCTCCGTCTCCGCTCCCCCCGCACCCGCCTCAAGCAACTCATCACGGGCGTCGAGCGACGAGATGAGAGCGAGCTCCGGCGCGACGGAGCACGCCCGCGCATCGGCGCCCCACCCGGCGGGCGTTCCACCACCGGCCGGGAGCGCACCGGAAGCTACTGGCCCGGCCGCAAGCAGGATCACCGCCGCCACGACAACCGAAGAGAGCTTCATCCGCACCACCTGAACTTCATTCGCACCGCCTGAACTTCATCCGCACCGCCTACCTGATAACCGCGACCTTCATTGCCTTCGATTCCGACCGGGGCGGCCTGCCAAGCCCCGCGTAGTATGCGTCGAGAGGATCGATGACCTTGACGCGGACGATGTAGAGCCCGCTCGCGACGCCCGATGTGCTCCACGTGATCTCGTTGACCGTGAGATCGCCCTCCCGCTCCAACCGCGCTACGACCTCTCCGGCGACGTCCAGTATCTCGACCTCGATGTCCGCCTCCTCCTCCAGGAAGACCCTGATGGTGAGATCGGACCTCTCGGCAGGGTTCGGATAGCAGTAAGTCCGCTCCGCCGACAGCAGCTCCCCGGTCGGCCCCGGTTCGCCCGGGAGGATCGAATCGGGGTACGCTCCCTCTCCCGACGCGCTCCCGCCTTCGGTGGACCAGATCATGGACCCCGCTTCGTGCGCGTATGGCAGTCCCATCAGAAGAACTCGCCCCGAGGTGCCCACGGCCAGGATGTCCAGCTGGCCGTCGTCGTCAATGTCGCCCGCCCACGGCGTGCCGAGCGCGGGGTCGGACGAGTAGGGCCAACCTGGAATCACTTCTCCGCTGACGGCGTCGCAGAGGAACATGCTTCCGCCCGGGCCGGCCGACAGCACGTCCAGCGCGCCGTCTCCGTCCATGTCCCCGATGAGCGCGGACGCGCCCGCGGGGCGCGTACTATCTCCCCCGTCGGTCACGAGGGGCCAGTTCTCGACGCGGGTGCCGTTGGCCCGCAATCCCGCGACGGCGGCCGAACCGGCGGGAACGACTATCTCGAGGTACCCGTCTCCGTCGAGGTCGCCCAGCGAGGGGCGCGCTTCGACCCTCTTGCGAAGGTCGACCGGCCACCCGGGAAGCTCACGGCCCGCGCTGTCCCACACGTGGACGGTCCCTCCGGAACCCACGGCGACAACCTCAGGCAAACCGTTACGCGCCCGGTCGATGTCGCCGACGACGATCTGCGCCGTCTTGCGCTCCCACGCGTCGACGACCACGGGCCATCCCGCGACGGAACTCCCGTCGACGTTCAGGGCCGCGATCCATCCGCGGTTGGTCGTAGACGTCACGATCTCGGAGAGCCCGTCGTCGTCGAGATCTCCCGCGGCTATGCACACGTCCTCAAGAACCAGGTGACCGAACGAATAGGGCGAGGTGCCCAGGTGCACCCCCTCGCTGTCAACGACGTTGAGGTTCCCTCCTCCGGACGCGACAGCGATCTCGAGCCCCGGCGTGTGATCGAAGTTGGAGGCAACCGGCACCGAGCTGGCGGGCCCGTCCAGCGCCAGCGGGTACTCGATAGAGTGCAGGTCGGCGTACCCGTCGCCGTTGTTGTCTGTGTGATCCCAGACGTACAGCGAACCGGCCCTGGAAGCTACGATGACCTCCGCGTCGCCGTCGCCGTCGAGGTCGGCCACCGAGGGCGAACGGCCGATCCCTCCGGGGGCGACGGCAAAGCGGCCGAACACACCAGACATCGGGATGACCGGCGTCCCGTCGTGATGCCACGCATAGACGTTGCCGCTCGTCGCCGCCACGATGACCTCACCGTCGCCGTCACCGTCCAGATCGGCGACGCGGGGCGTCATCGTGCCGAGCGGCTCGTCCAGGTCGATGGGCCACCCGTCCTTCCACCGATCGAACCGGACGTCCATGGTCATGACGTTGCCTGTGTCGGATATGTCGGCGACCGTGACGTACGTCCTGGCCCCCATGTTGGTGTCGGTCGAGGGATAGGTGTCCCACGAGAACCGCGTGTTGTGTGTCGGCTCGCCGAACTCGTTGGGGGCCGCGAAGAAGGGATCGTACCTGCTGCCCGCCCAGTAGAAGCTGTTGATGTTGCCCAGGTCCATGATGCCGTCGGCCTCTTCGACGGCGACGCCCAGACGGTGACGGTCGGCGTTGACCGTGTCCCAGGGCATGAGGCCCGGCAGAACGCGGGTGTCGTCGATGTGGTAGATGAGCATACCCGGCCCGGGAAGCAGGAAGTCGTACTCGTGATTCGGCTCCAGAGGGTCCAGGAACGGATCCACGGGCTCCAGAACGACGCCTCGCTCCTCGGCGACGTCGATAGCGACTGTGTTGTCGTGCCCGATGTCGTCCAGCCTGTTCTCTATCAGGAAGTACTCGTCGCTCGTGATGGGGATCTTGAAGAGCCTGGACCCGGGTCCTCTGAGCTCGGTCGCCATGACCTGGATGTCGTCGGCGTCGTCGAGGAGCACCACGGGGTCAAGCCAACCCAGATACTCCTTCGACCACGCGCACGGCGAGGCCGGTATGAGCCCGTAGGCCCACCCCCACGGCGAGTTCATGCCGATGCTGCCGCCGGAGTCCATGATGCCCCACATGCCGATGGCCGGGAAGAAGTTGGAGACGTTGTAGAGATCCGGAAGCCCCAGCGTGTGTCCCACCTCGTGGACGAGCGTCCCGTTCAGGACCATGGTCAGGCCGTCCTGGCACGAGGTCTCCGGCATTATCGCGGCGCTCCACACCTCCACTGCGCCGTCGTTCACGAGAATGGGCTCGCCGAGCATGATGTGCGCGGACGGCAGATCGAACGGGGAATCGAAATTGATGTCGCTCTGCCAGTCGGCGCCCGCGTGGAAAAGAATGAAGCCGTCGTACTGCGAGAAATCGATGGAGTCCGACGTGTCGGCGGCCGCGAACGCGTCTCTCGTGAACTTCTCCACCTGGCTCACGTACCAGACCTGCTCTTCCGAGTAGTCGTGGTAGTACCCCATCTGGTGCGGCAGCACGTAGGCCGACTCGGCCTCCGCCGGGACGACATCGAACTCGATCTCGAGGTTGTCGTAGGAGACCGACCCGTAGTAGTTGTCGAGCGCCGTCATGTGGAGTTCGAAGTACAGTTTGTCGTGCGGCGGGCTGTCGAACGTATTCTCCTGAAACTCCGAGTAGTCGAAGCGGCCGTCACCCGTGCTGCGGGGGTCGTTGTCCGGCTGAAACGCGACGCGCAGGGCCAGAAGGCGGACGGTCGTTCTGCCGTCCCGCAACCGCCCCCGCGAAGCGGCAAGTTCGATCGCGCCGGTCTCGGGCACCTCGTCGGCGAAGACCTTGTGAGCCCCCTCGATGACGGTGCCGCCCGGCGGAAGATCCTTCCGGCAGATCAGGACGTCGCCGGCGGCGGACGACAGGAAGAGCGCCACGGCGACAAGTGCGGCCGCGGCTCCGGTGACGGAGCGATCGAGGTTGCCGGGTCGGGTCATCGTGGGATCACACCTCTCTCGGATTCGGGTCGAGCCCGCGCGGTGTCCGCTAGAACGCCGCCGTCAGCGAGAACCTGAACGGCCTCTTGAGCCCCTCGGCCTGCGGGACGTTGGCGATGTCGAACGCGAAGTTCCTGTAATTGAGCCCCATGCCGAAGGCGAAATCCTTGATCTCTCCGTCATCGTCGTAGACGTAGCCTCCCCGGAGAGCGAAGAGATCGTAGTAACGGTACTCGGCACCGAAGTTGAGAACGACCCCGAGCGACGGGTCCACGATGTCCTCGACGATGACCATCGACTTGTTGTAGTCGACAGACACGGTCAGCTCGTTCATCTCGTCATCAAGGATTTTGTAGGACGTTCCCAGCTTGAGATTCCTGGGCAACGGGTCCTTCTGCTCCTCGTCGATGTATGCGATCTTGGGACCGACGTGCTGCAGCGCGCCAGCCACGTTCCACCTGCCGTCCATCAGCCGCCACAGCGCTCCGAAGTCGGCGGCGAAGGTCGTTCCCGAGCCCGCCTTTCCCTCTACGGTGACGCCCGCGGGCGCCAGATCCACGTAGACGAACTTGAGGTTGATACCGATACCAATGTTGTCGCCGATCGTGGCTCCGTAGGCGACCGATGGTATGACCTCATAGGAGCGGAAGGTCGTGTACGGGATCGGGTCGTCTGGCGTGGTCGCCTGCTGCTCGCCGTACGTCAGGTAGATGAGCGACCCTGCGATCGTCCCCAGCCCCTCGATCTTCTGCGCGTACGCGGCGTACTCGTAGTAGACGTCCTCCCAGTCCGGAACCAGTCGGGAGTGCATGAGCGACACGTTGTAGGTCTCCTCGAGGAAGGCGAGCCCCGCGGGGTTCCACCAGCAGGCGGTGGCGTCGTTGGATATCGATACGAAAGCATCGCCCATGCCCGCCGGGCGCGCGCCCGGGTGGATGTAGAGCGACTGCGCCCCTCCGATCGACACCTGCGCGGCAGCGGGCAGCGCAAAGAGCGCGATCAGAAGCAGCGCGACCGGTAGTCCTTTTCTCATCATTGCGTGAACGTCCCCTTTCGACGGCAGCCGGCGGGCAAGCCCAACCCGTGGGATGACTCTCCGGCTATCTCATGATCACGGCGCTGCCTATGACCTCAGCCTTGTCTCCGCGGTACTCGTCGGACACAGCGTGTATTCTGTACAGATAGACCCCGTTGGCCAGCTCGTCGCCCTCGGCGTCCAGACCACTCCAGTAGACCTCGTTGGCGCCCGCGGTGCCGACGACATCGTGGATGCGGCGAATCCGGCGGCCTCCCACAGTGAAGATGTCGATCGTCACAGCAGCAACCACGGGGAGCTGGAACATGATGCGGGTTCCCTCACCGTCCCCACTTCGGAACGGGTTCGGGTAGTTGGCGACGTTGCGGATCGTGAATTCGGCGGACGACACGATCTCGAACTGGAGGTTCCTGGACGAGCGGTTGCCCATGTTGTCGCTGGCAGCGACCGAGATCGTGTGATTCCCAAGCCCCAGCGACGGCAGCGGATAGACGACGGTGCCCTCGTCGAAACTACCCAGATCGTACACGAACAGGTCCGTGATGTCCGTCGGGTCCCCTCCACCGTCGACCAGAAGGACTATGCCGTCTCCCGGGTCCCGGTGGATCAGATTGATGCCGTTCTCGTCCGACAGCCGTATCTCCAGCTCGTCACCCGGCAGGACGGACGTCCCTCCGCCCTCGAACGACATCGAGATGTCGGGCCCGCTTACGTCCGATACCTCGACGCTGTCAGCGATGGTCACCTCCTCAAAGGAGAGCGAGCCGTCGCTCTCACCGTCGTAGAAGTAGGCACGGATGCGACCGTTCGGCCCCTCCTCGGCGAACGCCGACACAACGAACTCCGTCGAGAAGTCGCCGCCGTTCACGACAGCCGACCCCTCGAAGAGAACCTCGCCCGGGAGCTGGTACTCGACATGGTACTGAGTCTGCGGCTGGATGTAGCCGCTGGTGTCGGCGGTGTCGAGCACGCGGACCAGCACCACTCCGCTCGCTCCCGCCGTCGAGCCAGTGTTCGTACCCGTGACGGTCACGTGATCCCGCCTGCGCATCGGCTCGACGCCGTCTTCATCTATCTCACCCCCGCCGCTCGGAGACACGAACGTGGCGGCGGGATCGCCAATCAGCGCGAACTTCGTGTTGTTGCGCCAGATGGAGTAAGCCGTGGACGTCTCGATGAACCCGGCCTGCAGCGCCTGCCCGAAGTCCAGGAAGACGGTCGGAGCGTCCCGCTGCTCGCCGAAGGTCTTCCTGAGAAAACTCCTGTTGAGCGCCGAGTTGTATCCCGAACCCGAATCCCTCGTGCTGCCGATCGACGCTACCGACCCACCGACGGGCGACTTGACCAGAAGCTCGCCGAGGGAATCGGAGCTCGGCATGTCGAACTTGTTCAGTCTGCAGGACGCGGCGAAGAAGAGAGGCAGCCGGTCAATGTTCTTGAGCTTCGGGATGTCATCGATGATGAAGACGAGCTCGTGAGCCATCAGGATCTCGTTGCCGTGCCCCGTGTAGTTGAGGATGAGGGCTCCGTCGTTCCACGCTTCCACGAGATCCACTCGCGCGGCCGGTTTGTGCCACGCGGCGTCGAACTCGTACTCCATCAGGTAGATCTTCAGCCTGTCGAGCGGCCACGGGAGAACCTCCCGGCATATCTGCTCGGCCTGCTGCGTATGCGAGTACTCGAAGTGCGGCTGGGAGCCGTCGGTGGGGTGATCTCGCCACTCGTCATCACCGATCAGGACGACGGTGTTCTTCCAGATCCCCTGCACGGTCTCAGTTTCGTACCGCTCTATCTTGTCGATGATCGTCGCGAGCTCACCGGAGGACCGGACCGACAACCTGCCGAGCGCCATGCCCGGCTCGTACTGGCTGACGGCACCGAAACCGACGAACCAGAAGTCGGTCGGCCAGTACAACGAGCCGCCCGTGTAGTACGTCGGCATGAAGCAGTCGATTCCCGTCGTCAGGTAGTGACGGTAGTCGGATGTGGAGTCGCCCAGGAGGAGCGCGTGGGTAGGCGGCACGTCGGCGTTGTCGGAGAGGAACTTGAGGTAGTCCCTGATGGCCGTCGGATCAACCACGCCCCACGAGAACTCGTCGTAGACGTCGGACACTCTGGCCAAGATGACATCGTAACCGCCGCCGCCGGCGCTCTCCCGGTAGTTCTTCAGCCGGAGCGCCTCGTCGTAGAAGCCGTCGTAGACGATCATGACGTAATCGACGTTTGTGTCGGACCTCAAGCCCTCGTGAACGTCCCTCTCGATACCGGGCGTCAGGTAGCCGCCGTCCGAAACGGCCAGGTACGACGCGGTGTCGGCCACATCGTCCTGGAAGGTCGCGCCGTAGCCGCGGGACGACTCGGACGTCGTGACGCCGGGAACGGTGCGCACTGTGTAGCGGTCCAGGACCTTGAATACGGAGACGTCACCGGTCTCGAAGCCGTCCAGCACGTACTCGATCACTCCGGTCCGCAGCGAACTCCCGAAGGCCAGCTGGTCGTCGTTGACGCCGTCCTCGGAGTCCATGTCCGCCCAGAGCACGCGCCAGTACTCGAACTCGAACCAGTCTATGAGGATGGTGTCGCCTCTGTGCTCTTCGTCGGCACGAGGCACGAACACATCGAAGATGTTGTAGTCGAACCCAGGCTCCTCGGGAAGGTAGTCCCTGAACGGGAGATTGTCGGCTTCGAAGACGAGGGTCGCGTGGCCGTTCCACTCCCCGATGAAGGCCTCGACGTCGTTCAGGTAGAAGTACGCGATGTGGTCCGGGTTCGCGGGGAGGCTGGTGGAATTGCCGTCGACCCTCGCTCTCAGGAGGCCGGTGGAACCTGTGACGACGTGCGTCAGCTTCTCGTAGAAGGAGTAGTGCTCGGGGCGCGGGAGCTTCATCTCGTACATGAAGAAGTTGTCGCCGCGGCCTTGGCGCTCGTACGTGTTCTTCTCGAAGTGCTCCCTCGCCCGGTAGTCGGTCACGACAACCGGGTTCGGGTCGTCCTGGAGATCGTCGACCTCCATTCTGAGAGGCGGGTCGGCGAAGGGGGTCCCCTCACTCTCCCAGGTCATCCAGTAGACGGCCGTGCCCGCGAAACGGTTCTCGTGGTACGGCTCCTCCGGTGAATCGAGCGGCAGTTCGTCGACCCAGGCGTCCGTACCGACGGCATAGAAGACCACCCGGTCGCCAGAATCGAACACGCCGTCGTCACCTCCGACGACCGCGACCGTGCACTCATCCATCCAATCGGGACGCGGATCGGTGACGTCGGGCGGAAGCGAGAGCCCCGTCCCCGTGAACACGCGGATTGACGCCGGGTCGACCGCGTCCGGGTCAATTCCCGCCCCTGACAGGTCGTCGTACCCGAGGCCGTAGATCCCTCTTCTGTCGACCGTGAGCTTGAGCCAGTTGGAAGACGTGTCGAAGTACTCGTCCGCGCGGCCCCTCGCGGGGCCGGGACGAGTCCTCCAAGCTCTGCCGCTTTCATAGTTGGCGAGCACCGACCGGTAGAGCCTCTCCCACCGCTCGGATGTGCCTCGGGGCGGCGTGTGAGAGCGCACACCGTGGAAGGTCAGGGACACCTCTATCGCGTCGTGCGAGACGGACGTGCCCCGCACAGGATCGACCTGACAGGGATGGAACTCGATGTGAACCACTCTCTGCCTGGACAGCCACCGAGGTTCGGTCATCGACGCGGCCGCCCGCGGCCAAAGACCCTCGCGCGCGTACGGCTCGCCCTCGACATATTCGTACCTGCTAACCTCGCCACTACCCACCTCAACCGTGGTGAGCGCGGGAAGGACCCTGACGCCTTGACGGGTGGAACTCCCGCTCGTCGAAACCGCGAGTTCGATGTCGCGGCAGTCCGGCACAGCGAGCGTCAGGCGCACGACGGGCACGTCGGGGGCGCCCGGAACGCCCATCGCGTCCGAGCCCTCGACATACAGAGTCGTGTACTCGCTGTCCCCGATGGTCACACGACCGTGCACTGCCGCGCCGGGCCGATAGACAACGACGATGCCCTCCTCGTTCGAGGACACCACCCTGGGCCCGGCTGCGAGAGCGCCAGAAATCAGAAGGACGGCGACGAGCGCCGCCCCCATGGCCGGCACGTGTTTCCGCGCCATCAGCTCTCCTCCGATGCTGCCTGCGTCAGGGCGGAACTCACGTCATTCCTGCTGACGACCCCGACGACACACCCCTCCTCATCGACGACGGGAATGAGCACGAGTTTCCTGTTAATCAGAAGCGCGGCGACCTTCATGATCGAAGTCGAGGGCCCCGCGGTGATCAGGTCGGTTGCCATGATGTCCTCGGCAAGAAACAGAGTCGGCTCGATCTCGGCCATCGTCTGGGCCTCGATCTCACCGAGGTCGTCAAGAAACGCCAGCTCGTCGAACATCGAGAGGTAATGGGGGACGAAGATGTTGATGAGCTCCTCGTGCGTCACGAGGCCGAGGAGGCGTTTTTCCCCGTCCACTACAGGGACGCCGGTTATGCGGTGTTTCTTCAACAGGGCAGCGATTTCAGCCACGTTCGCCGCCCGCCCCACCGCAACCACGTCCGTGGTCATGTAGTCTCTGGCCTTCAGGCCCATTGGTCGCCCTTCTTAGGGAAGGCCTCGACCGGCGCCGCGAGGAAGCGTGCCCGGTCCGGGTTGACGGCTCACCTCGCCGAATCGAGAACCTCGTACACGGCCTCGACCGACTCGGCCGCGAGCAGTGCGCTCCGCTTCTTCTCGTCCTTCATCAGGAATGACAGCCTGGCCATCAGGTTGAGATACACCCCCGAGGGCTCGGTTTCCTTCGGGGCCGCAATGAGGAATATGAGCCTGACGGGATTGCTGTCAAGAGCGTCGAACGGTACGTCCTGCGTGGTTCTGGCGAACGCGAACACCACGTTCCGAACCGCCGTGCTCTTGGCATGAGGGAAGGCCACTCCGTAGCCCACACCGGTGGTCACGAGCTTCTCTCTCGCCAGCACGTCCGTCAGGAACTGGTCCCCGTCCGTGACACTCGGGGATTTCGCTATCAGTCCCGCCATCGACGACAGGATATCGTCCTTGCTCCCGCCCGGCAGCGCCAGGTTCACGAGCTTCGCATTGGTAAAGGCGGACAACTTCATGTGTTTAGTCCTCTGTCAGTTCGCTCCCGCGGTCTCTGTCAATTCGCACCCGAGCGCATTGACAGGAAGACGACTGCGGCGGACGCGCAGACCATCGCGACTTGTGTCAGAGCATGACGGGGTCCGAGTGACCTGCCATGTGGGAAGATCCTCGAAAGGCGGGGCGAATGCCCCGGGAAGATCTTCCTCTCGCGAGGCAGAACCCCCACTTTCCAGAGGAGGTTCTCGATATCCGGGACCACGGCCCCGACAGCTCCCCAGAAGATACCCGTGCGACCCATCCCGGCCGCCAGCATGGCCACGAAGGCCGCCGACACGACCGCCACCTCCACCCACATCTTCTCGAACTCGTAGTGCGGCAGCACATCGAGCGGCACGTGGCTCACAAGCCCCAGGAGCGCCGCCCCGGCCTGGCTATCCGTGAACGACCCTGCCGCCGCCCCAACCGCCAGGTGAGTGATGACGGTCAACCGTTATCCCTCCTTGTACTCGCCCATGGACATGAACCTTTCGAGGCGTCCGCGGACGAGCTCGGCAGGTGACAGTTCTTCGAGCTCCGTCAGGTGACGCTCTATCGCCTCGCCGACGTGCCGGGCGGTCCGCTCAGGGTCCCTGTGCGCACCTCCACCCGGTTCGGGGATGATCTCGTCGATCACACCGAACTCCTGGAGGTCGCGCGCGGTGATCTTCATCGCCTCGGCAGCCTCGCTGGCGCGCGCAGCGTCCCTGAACAGGATGGAGGCGCACCCCTCGGGCGTTATCACCGAGTAGACCGAGTATTCCAGCATAAGCACCCTGTCGCCGACGCCGATGCCCAGCGCTCCCCCGCTCCCGCCCTCGCCGATGATCACAACGACGATCGGGACCGGAAGCCGCGACATCTCGCGCAGGTTGCAGGCGATCGCCTCCGCCTGCCCGCGCTCCTCCGCTCCTATTCCGGGCCACGCCCCTGGCGTGTCCACGAACGAGATAATCGGACGCCCGAACTTAGCGGCCATCCTCATCAGGCGGAGCGCCTTTCTGTAACCCTCGGGGTGGGCGGAGCCGAAGTTGCGAAGGATGTTCTCCTTGGTATCGCGCCCCTTCTGATGCCCGATGATCACCACCTTGCGCCCGCCGAAGAAGCCGAGCCCTCCGATGAGGGCGCCGTCGTCCCCGAATCTCCGGTCGCCGTGCAGTTCCACGAAGTCGATACCCAACATTCTGAGGTAATCGAAGGTGTACGGCCTTCGTGGGTGCCGCGCGATCTGGGTGCCCTGCCACCGTGTGAGCTTGCCGTAGATCTGGCGCCTGAGGTCCTCCGCCTTGACCTCGAGCCTGGAAAGCTCCTTGGCCACGTCGATGTTCTGGCCGTCGGCGAAGCTCCTGAGCTCATCGATCCTGGACTCCAGCTCCAGAAGTGGCTTCTCGAACTCAAGCCATCCAGCCATAGTCGCTTCTCCGTTTCAAGAGACCCGGGAATGCCGGGTCACAGGGCCTCGCACCTACGCAGGGCTCCCGTACTAGAAGCTGTCGTAGAAAACGAACGCCAGAGCCCTCGATGACCGCTCCGGCGAATCGCTCGGGCCGACAAGATTCCTGAAGTAGAAATCGATCTCGAGCTGGTCCGCGAAGATCCACATGAGCCCCACGTTCAGATAGCCCGTCTTGTCGTTCGAGCCGTCGTCGTACCTCGTAGTTCCGAGCTGGTACTCGGCCAGCACGGAGAATTCCTGGGAGAACCTGGCCGAGACCCCGACGAAGTAGTCCGGCGTCACCTTCTCGATCTCCAGTGTCCTGGAGATACCGCCGTGGAACTGCCAGAACTCGGAGAACGGCGCGGTCTTGACCGCAACCAGGTATATGCCCTGGGACGCCTTCTCGTAGCCGCCGTCGGGCATCTGGGCGCCGTGGCCCCTCGAATCGTATCCCATGGCCAGGCCGGGCATGATGTCGTACTCCTCGGCCAGCCTGATCTTCAGCTCGAACTCGATCTCGTTGTCCCAGTCGGGCTCGCCGGAACCTATGATGTTCCCGGCACCGTAGCTGACCCCGGCCAGGACGTACGGGCTGACCCCGATGGCGAAGCCGGTCCGGACGCCGCCCTCGGGCACAACACTCACGCGCAGTGAATAGCCCGCCCGAGGCAGCGTGTGAGCTGTCTGAACGTCCACGAGCCGGGTCAACGAGTCACCGTAGCCCGCGGCCACCGAGGGGACCAGGATCAGAAGCAACGAGAGGGCCGCAAGAGCCCCGATTTGACGCATCTTACCGACCCTCCAAGCTTCCAGAGAATGCCCCGAGATCCTGCCGCGAAATATAGCAACTGCCCACCAGGCTGTCAATTAGAAACCCGGGTCGGGCACCCTTGCGGTCGCCACAGAACCCGCCAGGGCAACGCCCGACTCGCCGACGATATCCTCGAGCCGGTCCAGGAGCTCTCTGGAGGGCTCTACCCGGATCCCCCCCGTAGAGATCATGACGTCCTCGCCGGACGCGGCCTTCACGACAATATCGACCGGGCACCGGCCACCATGGGTCACCAGCAGGTCCCTCAAGCTCTCGAGCATCGTCTCCTCGAAGCCCACCGACGAAATGCTGATGGTCATTCTCTCAACGAACTTCCCGTGAGCGCCGGCAAGCGTAACCACATCCGCCGCAATGACCTTGGGCTCTTCCTCTTCCCTGGTCGAAACTCTCCCGTCGACTATCACGGCCGCGTCGCGGCGAATCACCTCGCTCTTCTTACTGTAGATGCTGGAGAACACGACCAGCTCCACACTGCCGGAGAAATCCTCGAGCGTGACGAACGCCATCTGCTCACCCTTGCGGTCCGTAGTGGTCTTGACGTGTGTGACGATGCCGCCCAGCCGGACGGGTTCCCCGTCCTCCATGTCAGGCAGGTCGGCCGTGCTGGCCGTGGCGAATGTCTGGAGCTCCCTCTCGTAGCGCGCGAGCGGATGGCCGGAGACATACATCCCAAGGATCTCCTTCTCCTTCGCGAGCGCGACACCGTCCGACCACGGCGCGGCCTCCGGCAGCTTCCGCGGCCTCAGGTCCTCGCCCGCGTCGGTCTCCAGAATATCCATGAGCGACGTCTGCCCGGAGTCCCTCTCCCGCTGCATCCTCTGGCCCAGATCCAGAGCGGCGGAGACGACCTGGTACTGCTGGGCCCGGTGTCCGTGAAGCCCGTCGAGAGCACCGGCGGCCACAAGGCTCTCGAGTACCCGGCGGTTCACGAGCCTGAGATCCACGCGGCTCGTCACGTCGAAGATGTCCTCGAATGAACCGTGCTCGCGTCTGGCGGCCACTATCGATTTCACCGCGGAACGTCCCACGTTCTTGACGGCCGAAAGGCCAAACTGGATATCTCCGCGCGGCGTCGCGCGGAACCCGACGTGCCCCTCGTTGACGTCCGGCGGCAGCACCCGTATCCCCAGCCTGCGGCACTCCCCCGTCAGTGTGACGACGCGGTCGGGGTTGTCCATCTCGCTCGTCAGGGTTGCCGCCATGAACTCCGGCGCGAAGTGGGTTTTGAGATAGGCGGTCCGTACCGCCAGTACCGCGTAGCAGGCGCTGTGAGGCTTGTTGAAGCCATACCCGGAGAAGAACTCCATCTGGTCGAAGACCTTGACCGCTGTCTTCTTGGGGATCCCGTTCGCGGCGCAGCCGGTCAGGAAGTCCTCTCTCTGTGTGGCCATCTGCTCGACGACCTTCTTCCGCATCGCGTTCAGGAGGACGTCCGCCTGGCTCATCGTGAAACCCGCCAGCGCGCTCGAAATCTGCATGACCTGTTCCTGGTAGGCCATGACGCCGTAGGTCTCCTCCAGAACGGGCGCGAGCTTCGGATGGATGTAGCTGACCTTCTGCCTGCCGTGCTTGCGCTTGACGTAGTCGTCGACCATCCCGGAACCCAGGGGCCCGGGACGGAAGAGGGCGTTGACCGCGATCATGTCCTCGAGCCGCTCGGGCTTGACCTTGCGAAGGAGATCGCGCATCCCGGACGACTCCACCTGGAAAACACCTACCGGCTGGCCGGTCCCCAGAAGCTCGTAGGTCTCCGAATCGTCCAGTGGGATGGTGTTCGGCGGGAGATCGACCCCGCGGTTCTCTTTGATCATCGCAAGGGCGTCGTGGATGACGGTCAGGGTGCGAAGGCCGAGAAAATCGAATTTGAGGAGTCCGATCTTAGCGAGCGACTTCATGTGGTACTGCGTCGTTATCTCGCCCTTGTTCGACTTGTAGAGCGGCGCCCAGTCGTCGATCCTGCCGGGCGCAATGATGACGCCCGCGGCATGCACCGACGCGTGGCGCGCCAGCCCCTCGAGGTCCTTCGCGTAGTCGATCAGCTTAGCGTACCGTTCGTCGGAGTCCCGAAGCGCCTTGAGCTCGGGGGCCTTCACCAGGGCCTCATCGAGCGTGATGTTGAGCTCCCGTGGGATCATCTTCGCGACGCGATCGACCTCGGAGTATGTGAACTTGAGCGCCCGCCCCACGTCCCGGATGGCCGCCCGCGCCTGCATGGTCCCGAATGTGATGATCTGCGCCACCGACTCGCGCCCGTACTTCTCGGTGACGTAGTCGATTATCTCGCTCCTTCGCTCGTAGCAGAAATCGATGTCGAAGTCCGGCATGCTCTTGCGCGCGGGATTCAGGAAGCGCTCGAAGACCAGCCCGAACTCCAGCGGGTCGAGCTCGGTGATACCGAGCGCGTAGCTCACGATGCTCGCCGCCGCGGAGCCGCGCCCGGGACCAACCGGTATGCCGCGGCGCTTGGCTTCGTGTATGAAGTCGTGGACGATCAGGAAGTAGCCGGGGAATCCCATCTGGTCGATGAGCCGGAGCTCCATCGCCGCGCGCTCCTCGCCCTCGGGAGTCACCGGATCGTACCGTTCGGCGAGCCCCTCTCGCGTGAGCGCGCCCAGGTGATCGGAGGCGTTAGCGTATCCCGAAGGTATCGGGAACTCCGGCATGTGGACTTCATCGAAGTCGAGCAAGAGGTTGCACTTCTCCGCTACCTCGACAGTGTTCTCGTACGCCCCAGGACAGTCCACGAAGAGCTCACGCATCTCGTCCGGGGACTTCATGTAGAACTGGTCGTTGGGCATCCTCATGCGGTTGGGCTCGTCTATCTCCCTCCCGGTCTGGATGCACAGCAGCACGTCGTGAGCGGCCGCATGTTCCTGTCTGACGTAGTGGCAGTCGTTCGCCGCCACGAGCGGCACGTTGAGCTCCCGACCGAGACGCACGTAGGCCTCCCGAACGGTCGCTTCATCCGGGATGCCGTGGTTGTGGACCTCGAGGTAGAAGTGCCCCGTACCAAAGATCTCGGCCAGTTCGATGATCGACTCCCGGGCCGCGGCATCGTTCCCGGCGAGGATGTGCTGAGCGGGTTCCCCTCGAAGGCACGCCGTGCAGGCCAGGAGCCCCTCGCTGTACTCTCGCAGCAGCTCCTTGTCCACGCGGGGCTTGTAGTAGAAGCCGTCCACGTAGCTTGCCGTGGAGAGCTTCATGAGGTTGCGGTAGCCGGCGGCGTTCCTCGCGAGGAGCAGGAGGTGGTAGTACGACTCCATGCCCTTCCCGGCGGGTCTGTCCTTGTGCGAACCCGCTGTGACGTACGCCTCCATACCGATGATGGGCTTGATCCCGTGCTCGCGCGCTTCCGAGTAGAACTCGATGGCGCCGAACATGTTGCCGTGATCGGTGATGGCAAGGGCGGGCATCCTGAACTCGAGCGCGCGCTCGACCATTCGGTCGATCCTGCAGGCGCCGTCGAGCAGGCTGTACTTGGAGTGGTTGTGCAGATGGACGAAATCCGAGTGCCTCATCTCGAGCGCTCTTCCGCCCCCTTGGGCTCTTCCTCGAGAATCTGTCGGATCAGCCACTCGGCGAGATCCGCCAGGTTCTCCTCGCCTTCCTCCGTGCGCCGTCTCTTCTCCACGGCCAGCACCTCCCCCAGCTCACGGTGCCAGCAGGCTGCGTCAATGCTCATCAGGACGAAGACCTGGCAGACCGGCGAAGCGGAGCCGTCGCCCGCGCGCCGCTCCGCGCCTCCTTCGTCCCCGCAGGGACGGTAGAAGACGCTGTCCTGTCTGGCGGTCCCGACCATGCGGTCTCCGTACACGCTACTGACCGCGTTCTTGAAATCGAGCCGTTCGATGGGCAACGTCTCGACACCGGATTTCTGGATCCCGCTGTTGAAGAGGCCGGTGAACTCGCGGGTGGCACTGAGATAGATCTGGGAACCCGCGTCGGCCGTCGCTGCCTTGATCCCCGTCTCAGGGTCGGTCGCGAACGCCGTGCCCCCGACGAAGATCGACCTCCCATCGCGTTCCGGCGGAACGACTCTGACCCAGCCGGGAACTTCGTGGCTCAGCGTACGTGCCCCCGTGCAACCTGTGAGATGTGCGAGCAGAACCAGGAACAGCAGCACCAGAGCGGCGTTTCTGAAACCTGACATGGGGTTCCCCCTCCGTGATCGGTAGCGTGAAGCCGGCCTCCCGGGCGAACAGGCGTTCCCCCGTCAAGGAGAGGCAACCGCCCTCGTCCGCAGTGCTTGGACGAGATTACCAGCAGACGTCCGGCAGCGTCAAGACGAGCGGAGTCACTCCACCGCCGGCAGGTGAGATGTCAGGACGGGAACCGCACAAGAACGGGGCTCCCGAACGGCCCCACAAAAGCGAGGACCCCTCCCGCCTTTCGGCGAAAGGGGTCCGTAGGTTCCGGCGGCGTCCTACTCTCCCACAAGGTCTCCCAAGCAGTACCATCGGCGCAGGAGGGCTTAACTACTGTGTTCGAAATGGGTACAGGTGTGACCCCTCCGCCATAACCACCGAAACATCGGTCGCGCCGGGAAGAACCGGCGCCGAATTCGGCACCTGGCATAGGGCAGGCTTCAGCCGCCCCGCGTCAGTCGCTAGCGATCGCATCGCAGACTACGAAAGCCAGGTGCTCATGTCCTGTGACACTCAATAGAAACGGACGGTGGAAGATGCACCCATGCAGATTCTTAATGGCCAAGTCTCACGGCTGATTAGTACCGGTCGGCTGAAGGGATTACTCCCCTTACACCTCCGGCCTATCTACGTCGTAGTCTACAACGAGCCTTAAGGTGGGATAAACCCACGGGATGCCTAGTCTTGGAGCAGGTTTCGCGCTTAGATGCTTTCAGCGCTTATCCTTTCCGAACATAGCTACCCAGCCATGCCGTTGGCACGACAACTGGTACACCAGCGGTTCGTCCACCCCGGTCCTCTCGTACTAGGGGCAGCCCTCCTCAAGCATCCTACGCCCGCGACGGATAGGGACCGAACTGACTCACGTCGTTCTAAACCCAGCTCACGTAACGACTTTAATTGGCGAACAGCCAAACCCTTGGGACCTTGTACAGCCCCAGGATGTGTTGAGCCGACATCGAGGTGCCAAACAACCCCGTCGATGTGAACTCTCGGGGGTTATTAGCCTGTTATCCCCGGGGTACCTTTTATCCGTTAAGTGCCGCCCTTTCCACACAGCAGCGGCAGATCACTAGGCCCTGCTTTCGCATCTGCTCGGCTTGTTGGCCTCGCAGTTAAGCTCCCTTTTGCCCTTACACTCGACACGCGGTTGCCGTCCGCGCTGAGGGAACCTTTGGGCGCCTCCGTTACCTTTTGGGAGGCGACCGCCCCAGTCAAACTACCCACCAGACACTGTCCTCGCACCGGATAACGGTGCCGAGTTAGGATTCCAACAAGGCAGGGGTGGTATTTCAAGGTTGGCTCCATGAGGGCTGACGCCCCCACTTCATAGCCTCCCACCTATCCTACACAAACCTGGCCAAAACCCAATATCAAGTTGCAGTAAAGGTCCACGGGGTCTTTCCGTCCGGTCGCGGGTAAACGGCATCTTCACCGCTACTACAGTTTCGCCGAGTTGGTGGTTGAGACAGCGCCCAAGTCGTTGCACCATTCGTGCAGGTCGGAACTTACCCGACAAGGAATTTCGCTACCTTAGGACCGTTATAGTTACGGCCGCCGGTTACCGGGGCGTCGGTTCAACGCTTCGCACCGAAGTGCTAACGCATCCCCTTAACCTTCCGGCACCGGGCAGGTGTCAGTCCCTATACGTTGCCTTACGGCTTAGCAGAGACCTGTGTTTTTAGTAAACAGTCGCTCAGGCCGATTCTCTGCGGCCCCTCGCAGCTTACCTCGTAAAGAGTTCACCGCAAAGGGCACCCCTTATCCCGAAGTTACGGGGTCATTTTGCCGAGTTCCTTAACCACCATTCTCTCGAGCACCTTAGGATTCTCTCCTCGCCTACCTGTGTCGGTTTACGGTACGGGCACCGGTAGTACTCGCATAGAGGCTTTTCTTGGCAGCATGATTAGGATCAGTTTATGTCCCAAAGGGACTCCCCATCGCGTCTCAGAGTAATGGCCGCGCGGATTTGCCTACGCAGCCCCCCTACACGCTTAGACCAGGACGTCCAACACCTGGCTGACCTTTCACTCCTGCGTCACCCCATAGCGTCTTTGTCGCACTACCAGTGGTACGGGAATGTTGACCCGTTTTCCATCGCCTACGCCCTTCGGCCTCGGCTTAGGTCCCGACTAACCCTGAGCGGATTAACCTTCCTCAGGAAACCTTAGGCTTTCGGTGAGCAGGTTTCTCGCCTGCTTTATCGCTACTTGTACCGGCATGATCACTTCCGTTTCGTCGACCGGACCTCACGATCCAGCTTCATCCTACAGCGGAACGCTCCCCTACCAGACTTCCAATGGACGAATCCAAAGGACGAATCCAGAGCTTCGGTGACTGGCTTAGTCCCGACAATTTTCGGCGCGGGGCCGCTTGACTGGTGAGCAATTACGCACTCTTTAAATGATGGCTGCTTCTAAGCCAACATCCCAGCTGTCTGGGCAATCCCACATCCTTAAAGCACTTAGCCAATACTTAGGGACCTTAGCTGCTGGTCTGGGTTGTTTCCCTCTCGCATGCGAATCTTAGCACCCGCACGCTGACTCCCGGGTAACGAGATAACGGCATTCGGAGTTTGAATGGGATCGGCAGGTCGGTGAACCCCCTAGCCCAATCAGTGCTCTACCTCCGCCACTCTATCGCCCGAGGCTAGCCCTAAAGCTATTTCGGGGAGAACCAGCTATCTCCGAGTTTGATTGGCCTTTCACCCCTACGCACAGCTCATCCAAAGACTTTTCAACGTCTACTGGTTCGGCCCTTCACGCGTAGTTACACGCGCTTCAGCCTGGCCATGCGTAGATCACTCGGCTTCGGGTCTGCAGAGCGCAACTAAATCGCCCGATTAAGACTCGCTTTCGCTCCGGCTCCGCGTCATAGACGCTTAACCTCGCTACGCTCTAGCAACTCGCCGGTTCATTATGCAAAAGGCACGCCGTCAGGCCTGAACGAGCCGAAGCTCAGACAGGACCCTCCGACCGCTTGTAAGCACACGGTTTCAGGTTCTATTTCACTCTCCGCCAGGAGTTCTTTTCACCTTTCCCTCACGGTACTGGTTCACTATCGGTCGCCAGCGAATACTTAGCCTTGAGAGGTGGTCCTCCCGAATTCCCACGGGATTCCTCGTGTCCCGCGGTACTTGGGTGCCCATTCCAGGGAGCCCTCGTCCTTTCGCCTAAGGGACTATCACCCTCTATGGTCGACCTTCCCAGATCGTTCGGCTAGAACTTGGGTTTGTAACTCCCCGACCAGGCCGTACCCCGGTCAGATTGGGTCCCACGACCCCGGCTGCACAACGCCATACGGGCTTTAACATGCAGCTCGGTTTAGGCTGATTCCCGTTCGCTCGCCGCTACTAGGGAAGTCGCTTTTGCTTTCTATTCCTAGAGGTACTGAGATGTTTCAGTTCCCTCCGTTCGCCTCGCCCGGCCTATTTGATTCAGCCGGGGATCACGCGGCATGACCCGCGCGGGGTTGCCCCATTCGGAAATCCTCGGGTCAAAGGATGTTTGCTCCTCACCGAGGCTTATCGCAGCTTACCACGTCCTTCATCGCTTGCTGGCACCAAGGCATCCACCGTATGCTCTTTATAACTTGACCAAAAAACACGGCAAAGATGCATCTTCCACGTCCGTTCTATTGAGTTGTCAAAGAGCTGATCCTCATCGAGGCGAAGCCGCGGAGGCCCTTCTGTCTCAGACCCCCAGACCAGAGAAGAGTGTGGTGGAGATAACCGGGCTCGAACCGGTGACCTCCTGCGTGCAAAGCAGGCGCTCTCCCAGCTGAGCTATATCCCCAGATACTCCCTCAATTGTCTGGTGGGCCTAAGAGGAGTTGAACCTCTGACCTCACGCTTATCAGGCGTGCGCTCTAACCACAGCTGAGCTATAGGCCCAGAAGGCTTCCACCTTGCGAGAGGATGAATCATGAACAGCGTGTAGGTCTTTCGCTACGATGCAGTCTGACCTATCCCTTCGTCGGCACATTGTGTGCGCCGCTCCAGGGATGCTCCTTAGAAAGGAGGTGATCCAGCCACACCTTCCGGTACGGCTACCTTGTTACGACTTAGCCCCAATCGCTAGTCTTACCTTCGGCGCCTGCTTCCCTTGCGGGTCGGCTCAGCGACTTCGGGTACTACCAGCTTTCGTGGCTTGACGGGCGGTGTGTACAAGCCCCGGGAACGTATTCACCGTGGCATGCTGATCCACGATTACTAGCGATTCCGACTTCATGGAGTCGAGTTGCAGACTCCAATCCGAACTGAGACCGGCTTTTTGGGATTGGCTCCACCTCGCGGTATTGCAACCCTTTGTACCGGCCATTGTAGCACGTGTGAAGCCCGGGATGTAAGGACCATGAGGACTTGACGTCATCCCCGCCTTCCTCCGGCATATCGCCGGCAGTCTCGCCAGAGTGCCCAGCTTAACCTGATGGCAACAGGCGACGAGGGTTGCGCTCGTTGCGGGACTTAACCCAACATCTCACGACACGAGCTGACGACAGCCATGCAGCACCTGTGAACCGGCCCCGAAGGGAAGGCATGTTTCCATGCCGGTCCGGCCCATGTCAAACCCCGGTAAGGTTCTTCGCGTTGCGTCGAATTGATCCACATGCTCCACCGCTTGTGCGGGGCCCCGTCAATTCCTTTGAGTTTCACACTTGCGTGCGTACTCCCCAGGCGGGGTACTTAATGCGTTAACTGCGGCACAGAGGGGGTCAGTACCCCCTACACCTAGTACCCATCGTTTACGGCCGGGACTACCAGGGTATCTAATCCTGTTCGCTCCCCCGGCTTTCGCGCCTCAGCGTCAGCTACGGCCCAGAAGGCCGCCTTCGCTACCGGTGTTCCTCCTGATATCTACGCATTCCACCGCTACACCAGGAATTCCGCCTTCCTCTACCGAGCTCAAGAGTCGTAGTTTCGACCGCAGTTCACCGGTTGAGCCGGTGGATTTCACGGCCGACCCACGACCCCGCCTACGCGCCCTTTACGCCCAGTGAATCCGAATAACGCTCGACCCCTCCGTATTACCGCGGCTGCTGGCACGGAGTTAGCCGGGTCTTTCTCCAGGAGCAACGTCAGACACCCAGCCTATTAAGATGGGTGTTGTTCTCCCCCCTGTGACAGGACTTTACAACCCTAGGGCCTTCATCGTCCACGCGGCGTCGCACCGTCGGGCTTTCGCCCATTGCGGATGCCTCTCGACTGCTGCCTCCCTTAGGAGTCTGGGCCGTATCTCAGTCCCAGTGTGGCTGACCACCCTCTCAGGCCAGCTACCCATCATCGCCTTGGTGAGCCGTTACCTCACCAACAAGCTAATAGGACTCGGGGCCATCCTTAAGCGGCACCTTGAAACAGAGGGCGCCTTTGATCTTCCACACATGCGAGCGGAAGATGTTATGCGGGATTTACGTCTTTCGGACATGTTCCCCACTCAAGGGCAGGTTCCCCAAGCGCTACTCACCAGTTCGCCACTCTACTAGGGATTCCGAAGATTCCCGTTCGCGTTCGACTTGCATGCCTAATCCACGCCGCCAGCGTTCATTCTGAGCCAGGATCAAACTCTCCATTGTAGTCTGATTCCTTAGCAATCCACCCACACCGTGGGTGGTTCACGTCATTCAGGAATTGTTTAGTCGGGTCACCCTGTTCGACATCCGCGACAAGCGCGGTCGCCGACAGGGCCCACATCAAGCTACTCGACCTACACGCTATTCAAATGTCAAAGAGCTAATCGTCCCCGCTCCC
>JAUWLR010000147.1 GCA_030613615.1 Candidatus Eiseniibacteriota bacterium | reverse complement strand
TGCCATCAACGGCGCCCGGGCAGGTGTAGTCCGGGAGCAGCGAGCCCTGCGAACCGGTCTGCGGGCCGGAGACGTTCGTCGCGTCGACGAGGTTGCTGCCGTAGAAACCGAGGATGGTGCCGCCGTCCTCCCAGCTGTAGTTGAGCGTCTGCTGCGCAAACGCAGGCACGGCGATCAGAACGAGCGCAATCACAAACAGCTTCTTCATTTCTTCCTCCACTTTGAGAGTGAACTTCTCTCCGATCATGCCTCACTCACACCACCGGCCCGCATGTCATCTGCTGCCACGCAGATCGCCGAGCCGCATTCGTTACCCAACAGGTCCCGCTACCACCTCCTTGTTTCGGGCCTGCGGACCGCTCGACCCACGCTCGGCCGACCGGACCCTCTCCTGTATCACGGATATGCGTGTCCGACCGCGTCCGCGTGTCTCGCCGGACGCAGCTCAGTGCCTTCTCGAAGCAGGTACATTATATCACAAGGTTGGAAAATCCGTCAAGTGCAAGTCTGAGGCAGGAAAGCGGGGATATCGCGGGCAGACGGCGCCCGGGCCGGGTCTGGTTCTCCGCGAGTCCCTACGAGTTCTCCTTGACGAAGGCAGCTATAGAGCGGTCGTAGGTCCGCTCGACGGCCTCGCTGAAGTAGCACGCCGGAAGCTCTCCGAGCCTCTTGTGGTAGACTATGCACTCGCAGCAGATGCCCTTGCGGCTGCAGGGCTCGTAGGTGCAGTTGCAGCGGGCCAGATTGGCCGCGCGGCTGGGGCAGTCCTTCCCCATCGGCTCCTCCCCCCTGGTCCGGCCCGTGAGATCCCGATCCGGGCCAGAAATGGAACACCCGGCGGGGGTTGTCCGCCGGGCGTTCGGTGATCATGGTCCCTTACTACACTACCTTCGTCCTGTGGCGGTCCTTGAGCTCGCCCGTCTTGCCCTTGTTCCACCCGCTCGTACGGGAGAAATAGCCCGTGACCCTCGTTATGTGGTCCACGTCCTTTCCCTGCGAGCAGGAGGCGGTAATGGCCTCGAGCGTGTTCGCGTCAACCGCTTCGAACGTTGCGTGAGTCAGCGTCTCGAACCTGTCGTTCCGGATGACGATGCCTTTGTCGTCGAGCTGGTAGTCCCAACCGTCCTGCGTGTCGATCCAGCCCTTCAACTCCTCCATCTTCATCGTTACCTCCTAGCGCTGTCTCACCCCGGTGTGAAAACCCTCGTATTCGCTAGTCTACCTGCTCGGCCTGGGTCGCCTTGTTCAGATCCGACATCAACGCCTCGACGTCGATCCCGTGAGCCGCCGCGCCCTCCGCGATCGACTCGAACGCCGCTACCGCGCAACCGATGCAGTGGAGCCCGTGCTGCATGAAGACCGGCACGGTCTCCGGGTGGCTCTTCACCACGTCACCGATGGGCATTTCCTTCGTGATGACCATCTCCGCCATGTGGCTCTCCTGTTGTGATCGTCTGGAGTGGTGCTTCCATCACGGCATAATAACCTGACCCCTCCCCCGCTTCAAGCGGGAAGTTGCGCTTATCCCGTGAATTCTTCCCTGGCCAGCCTGCGCCTCAGTCTGGCCGCCACCACCCGCTCGGTCACCCAGGCGAGGCCCCAGAGGGCAAACACGATGGGTCCCGTGGCCGCCGGTCTGTCCTGCATGGCAAGCTGGATCGCTATCAGGAGCGGGACCATCGTGGTGCCCAGGATCATGAAGAACCCTATCTGGCGCGCCTGCCTCGTCCTTTCCACGTCCTGAGAGAGTGGCATGTGCGGTGACGCGAGCGACAGGATGGCGAACGCGGTCACACACATCGGGAACACTACAAGGACGAAGGTCGCGGCCCCGAGAACGGGCATCGCGAGGCTCAGGAGCACGAAGAGCAGCAGGAAGAACGGGACGAGGTAGCGCCAGATCACCAACCTGCGCGCGCCCCGCAGGACTCCCGAGGGGTCCCCGAGGGGGGCCGCGTAGAAGAGCCAGCTGGCCTTCCACTGCTCGGTCTGCGTCATGGCGGTCGCGAAGAACAGAGACACGAAGATGCAGTAGAGCCCCATTATCTCCTGGAGCGCGACCGGGCTTGCGTCCGTCGACTGGACGAACGGGCTGTGCAGGTCGTGGCGGATGAGCGCCGTGAGGTAGACGGCGAGCGGCAGACCGAACGCCGGGTAGACCCTGGAACGGAGCTTCCGGTCGCGCCGCATGTAGGCGTCCATGAGGACATATCCGGCGCGCTCAGTGCCGGTCCCGAGTGAGGCGAGCCCGAGTCTGAAGAAGGGGCGCCTTCTCACACGCCCGTCGGTGTACTCCTCGGCTTCGATCGAGGACGTCATCAGCTCGGATATCTTCCGCGAGTAGTCGAGCGATATCGTGTTCATCGCCGCCGCTATCACGAGAGCGGAGCCCGCCGCGGCCATCAGGATCAGGTAGACGTCCTGGCGGCTGCCCGTTCCCGCCAGCAGTTCGACCGATCCGGCGAACCAGGCGGGCGGCGCGACGTAGACCCAGGCGCCGCGGTTGAGCGAGAGCAGCATCGGGTCGTCCTCGATCATCCTCGGGAGCAGGAAGTACGCGAGAACGAGCACCAGCGTGACGCCCGAGTGCACGTAGGTCATGATGCTGGTGAAGCGCTGGTAGCTCACGACCCTCAGTGTGCCCGTGTAGATCAGTACCACCGCGGCGGCCGTCGCCAGGCACGCGACGATGCCGCCCAGAACGTGGAAGAGACCGAAGAGCAAACCCGGTTCCAGCGAGCAGCTACCGACGATCGCCGCGGGCACGGTCATCGCCAGCGCGATGGGAATGACGTAGAACAGCATGTTGCCGAGCTTCGCCCAGAAGTACGTGCGCGAAGAGACGGGCCTGTGAGCGAGTGTGTCGAAGTCATCCGGATGAGCCACGATGGTGACGTACTCCATGATGACTGCGAGGGCCGTCATGAACATGGCGGCGCTGATCGTGAAGAGCGAGTAGGTGAAGAGGTCACCGTGGGGGCGGAGGCCGACGGCCATCAGGGTGCCCATCACGGTGTACGTGATGAGAGCGATGACGAAGGGCGACAGCTTCCCGCGACCCATCCCTGCGCGGGAGGTTCTGAGATCGAGCTTGATGCCAACAGTGAGGAGCGCCCTGAGCTGCTGCCAGTCGACGCTGTTTTCGCCTTCCGCGTGTCTTCCCGGGCCCTCGCTGTTCAATCCCTACTCCCTCTTCACGCCGGTGACGCTCTCGGAGAACGCCCGGACGATGTCGGGAAGGTCGCCGGTGGAGGTGAGTTCGCTGAACACCCCCTCGAGCGACGCCGTACTCGTCAGGTCCTTGAGCTCCTCCACGTTTCCATCCGCGATGATGCGCCCGTTGTTGAGGATGACGATCCTGTCGCAGACCTTCTCGACGACCTCGAGCACGTGTGAGCAGTAGAACACGGTCTTGCCCTGCGAGGCCAGCTCTCGCAGCAGTTCCTTCAGGACCAGCGCGGTGTTCGCGTCGAGCCCGGACAGCGGCTCGTCCAGAAAGAGCACGCTGGGGTTGTGCAGGAGCGCAGCCGAGATGAGCACCTTCTGCTTCATACCTCGCGAGAACGACGTCATCGTGCGCCCCGCCGCGTCGGCGATGCCGAAGAGCTTGAGAAAGGTTTCCGCCTTCCCCTCCGCTTCGTCGCGATCGATGTGATAGAGGTGCCCGACGAGCGTCAGGTATTCTCGCGGCGTCAGATTTTCGTAGAGCGCGCCCGTCTCGGGCACAACGCCGATTCTCGCCTTCGCCTCAAGCGGCGACTCCGCGATGTCGAAACCCTCGATCACGGCCGTCCCGGACGTCGGCCTGAGCATCCCTGTTGCCATTTTCACCGTCGTCGTCTTGCCTGCGCCGTTCGGCCCGAGGTAGCCACAGATCTGACCGCGAGGCACCGTCAGGTTGACGCCCGTGACGGCCTCGATCTCCTCGAACGTCCTGGTCAGGTCACGGAAGACGACCGCGGCCTCGGGAGTGGGTGCGTTCATAGGTTGTTCTCCGGTGTTAGTGATCTTCTCTTCCTGCGCTCAACGCGGACATCAGCTCGACGGCCTCCGCCTGCACGGCGTCAGGCGCCGGCGGGTCCATGTTCGCGACCGCGTCCCACGCCTCAAGCGCCGCATCCGTGTGCCCCGCCCCGGCGTGGGCTCTTCCCATCCCGAGCCACGCCTCGTAGTAGCGAGGGTGCTGACCGACCGCGCGCCGGAACTGCTCAACTGACTCGTCGAAGCGCCCCAGCTCGAGGAGAGCCAGGCCGAGATTGTAGCGCGATGAGAGGTCGTTCGGGTTCTCGGCGAGGGCCTGCGCGAACTCGAGCGCGGCGCCCTCCATGTCGCCCTGTCGTCCCAGAATGCTCCCCACGGCGTTGTGCATTGCCCCGAAACTGAACTCGATCGTGTCGACTCCCACCGCGATGCCCAGCACCGCGATGGCGATCGCGCCGACGGCCAGAGTGCGCCAGTCCCTGCTGCGCGCCGCACGCCAGAGCGATTCTACCGCGAATCCCGCGCCCACAAGAAGGACGAGCACGATCGCCAGCCTGTAGCGCCCGGTAACGAAGAACGGCAGGACGGACGCCATGAACGTCAGCCCGAACAGGATCAGCAGTCCGACCCGCTTCCGCCGCTTGAGGGCCAGACCGAGGCCGAAGAGGCCCAGCGGCGCGACTACGCCGAACGTGCCGAAGGGTATCTGCAGGACCGGCGCGAACTGCCTCACGTAGTAGAGGTGGTAATGGTTGGGGATCTCGTAGTGGTTCCAGAACAGCACGAACTTCCTTCCCATCAGCGCCAGCCAGCGGCCGGGATTGCCGCGGATCTGCTCGAGCGTCCTGCCGAGCCAGAAGTCCGACACCTCCCCCGCCGACAGCGCGCGCCCGGCCTCCCGTTCCGCCGCGGACTTCGAGGCCAGCCTCAGATCGAACCGCATCTCGGGCGGCACCTGGAACACGCCCGGGGAGTTCGTGTGGTTCCCGATGAAGAAGTTGATGCCGCCGTTCGACGAGACGGGGATGAAGTCGCCCTCGGACCTGTAGTTGTGGATCGTCGCCGGGAGGATCACGACGCCCGCGGCCGCGAAGAAGAGAACCGCCGGGAGCACACGGGCTCCGCCTCTGCGCGCGTGCCGCTCGCGCCGCGTCCGTCCGTGAAGAGCGAGCCAGAGCGCCCCCGCCGGTGCGAAGAGGAGCAGGTTCGGTTTCCCCAGCCCCGCGAGGCCGAGCAGCGCGCCGGCGGCAACTGTCTGCCAGGCGCTCCGGTTGCGGCCGGCGAGATGGAGGAAGATGAGCGACGCGAGCAGGAAGGTGATAACGAGCGTGATCTCGAGGACCTCCCCCTCGAAGAACACGAACGGCACGTAGAGCGCAGCCAGAAGCGCTGCGACGAGCCCGGACCGTGTCCCGACCGTCAGCCGTCCCAGCAGGAACACCAGGAGCACGGAGAGCGTCCCCGCCACCGACTGTACGACTCTGATAGTGTGGAGGCCCACGCCGCCCAGCCTGACGACCAGCGCCAGGAAGAACGGGTACATGGGACTGGAGTGGAAGTACGCGTGGTCGGGGACGAGCTTCCCCTGCGCGATGTCGCGCGCCTGCGCGAAGTAGACCGCGGGGTCTCCCATCAGCGTTCTGAACAGAGGATGATCCTGGACCTCGTGGATGTAGACGAGGCGCAGTGTCAGGGCGAGCGCGGCGATGACTCCCAGGGCCACCCACTCGCCCCGGGTCATCGCGCGTTCGGTGTTGCTCTCGGATGCTGATCTCAAAGGACAGTCCGTGGACGAGAATCGCTCTG
>JAUWLR010000065.1 GCA_030613615.1 Candidatus Eiseniibacteriota bacterium | reverse complement strand
ACTGCTGAGACGACACTGTGTTGATGGCGTTCCGGTCTGACCGGCGCGGGGATGAACCGATGACTAGCTTGGCCCTCGAGGCCGTGCTGTGCGATTGGTTCCCCGCGCGCGACTTCCATCATGGCCCGGAGACCTCATACGTCTCCCAAGATGAGGCCGAAGATACGAATGCAGTCAGATCACATCACCACACCTGTCACCCAGCTCTTGCGGAAGGAGTCCAGATACGCTAGTTAGGTGCGGCCGAGCCAGTCCCTCGCACGTGCGCAGCCAAGCCTCGCACAGCTTCATGCGGGTCATCCGCTACCGGAACATCGCCTTGACGGCACCCCAGGTCGTGCGCTCGGTCGCCGCCACGCCGGTCACGCCGCATCCCGGAGAGGTACACCATGGATCATAGACCACACGAGCCGGCAGAGTTGGATCGTCGGCCGCGTCCCAGATGTGCGCGGCTATCTCGGCAGGATCCGTCGTGCCCCACCAATTCATCGTTGCGTCGACCTCGGACCACTCGTACCACTCGGTCACGACCGCGTCGTACTCGATGTTCGAGTAGATGTCGTTCCCGTGAAGCACCCGGGGGTAGCCGTCAAAGCACACACCCACCGTGTTTCCGCGGATGACGTTGCCCTCTATGGGGGGCTCGGTCTGGGTGAACGACCCCAGATTCACGCCTATTCCTGCGTTGTGCTCAATGATGTTCTCCTGCAGGTTCATCAATTGGCCGTGGACTCCGCCGCAGCTGTTGTGGTGAATGTGGTTCCAGCGCAGCAGGGGCTGGTTGCAGCACGACCACTGAACTACGTAGTACCCGCAGTTGTTGTAACAGATCTCGTTCGACTCCACTGTCCCGTAGAAGTGGTCGATGTACAGACAGCCGTCGTTCTCGCGGAACACGTTCCGGGCGATAAGACCATTTCCCCAGTCGAAGTTCACGTCCGAGCCTATGTCCTCCACGATGTTGTCTGTGAAGGTGACGTGCTTCGATCCCATGTACTGGGGCGCGTACAGGAACTGCTGTGCGTTCCTGATCGTGAAGCCCTCGACGTGAACCATGCAGTCCGACCATTCAGGACCCTCGAACCAGAAGATGCAGTCGCCACCGAGACCATCCACGATCGTGAGCTCTGCGCCCGCCTCGCTGATGATCGCTGGCCCGTTCTCGTCCAGGAAGATCGGTATGCCCAACTCGTATGTGCACGGTGCCACCAGGAGTGTGTCGTCGGGCCCAGCCATGGCACTGGCCAGCCCCAGATCGTCGGAGCACTCGACGTGCACGATATTCCCTCGAGCTCCCAGGGCCACAAGCAGAAACATGGCCGCGAGAACGCTCACTGTTAGTAGTCGATCGCGAATCGACACGATTCCCTCTTCTCTGTGTAGTGCCGGACCTAACGGACCGCGTATCAGCCGCGAGCGTCAAGGCCGGCGCGGCGGGTGCGTCGCGTGCATCAGCCCGCGGTGCAGTCGGCGTGACAGCCAAGCTCGTCGGCTGCATACGCTAGTTAGGCAGGGCAGCACTAGTCTCCACGGAACATAGCCTTGATCGATCCCCAGGACATCTCCACTATGAGAGGGTTGCAGGAGCCGCAGCCTTCTCCGACTGCCCCTATGAGTTCACTCCACTCGTTGTTCGAGGGAAGACAGGGAGAGTTGGCGCAGAGCGAGAAGTCCCGAGCCGGCGACGGGCAGAAGAGCGGGTCCGCGCAGATGTTCTCATAGGGCTCCCCGCAGAGCCCGCTTCCTGGTTCGGGCTCCAGAACGCAGCAGTGCGTGACCTCCACGTCCCCTGACACGACGTGTCCACCGGCGCCGTAGCTCAGGATGCAGTTGGCGACCGCGGCTGTACCCCACGGGTGGGCGCGCACCGAACTCCCCCTGCCTGCCTCGTTCTCGACTAGGGTGCAGTGCGCGAGACCGACGTGGCCGCGGAAGGCGAACACCGCACCGCCTCCGTCGGCCAAGTTGCCATCGAAGATGCAGTACGAAAGCTCGACAGGCACACCTTCATTTGTGTATGTGTATACGGCACCACCACGCCCACCAGCTAGATTCCGTCTGAAGAGGCAGCCCGTCGCCGTCACGTCTGCGCCCCAGAAGGCGAGTATGGCACCCCCGTTTGTCGTGGCCTCGCACTCCGTGAAAACGCAGCCGCTGACCGCGGCATGGCCCCCTTCAGTGCACGAGATAGCCCCACCACCGCCGTTCGACCAGTTGCGAGCGAACGTCACGTCGTCGAGCACCACCTCTGCCCCGTCGGTGACGGACAGGGCCGCGCCCCGCTGCTCGGCACCCATGTATCCCACGTCCGTGGACGTCGTGTTGTTGGTGAAGACGCACCCCGTGAGTTCTGCGGACGTTCCCTCGCCGCGCAGGCAAAGGCCCGCTCCTTGGTACCACGTGTGATTGGAGTCAAAGGTGACGTCGGATGCAGCCAAGGTACTGGCGTCAGTGAGATAGGCACCTCCACCAGATCCTCTGTACGACCAAGTCGTCTGAGTGTACTCGAGCACCCCGACCTCATTGGACTCGAAGGTGCAGTCCGTCAGAGTCACGTTGGAGGCGGAGCAGAACATGCCCGCGCCGCTACCGGTTCTTCCGTTGTCACGGAAGACAACGCCGTCGAGCAGCAACTCTGAGTTCTCGCAAAACATCCCCCTAGTACCGCCGATGAAGACCACACCGTGGAGCGCAAGTTCGGATGACCAGCACTTGATCCCTCGGTCGGAGTTGTCGCCGAACACCATGTCGCTAAGCAGGAGCTCGGCGGATGAGCACCTAAGCGCGTCAGAGGCCTGGGTCAACCAGAGACCGTGAAGCACGACACCGCTGACGCCGGTGGCGGAGAAGATATAGGGACGGGAACTCGCGATCAGGATCGTCGTCGACGGGTTCCCATTCTCGGACCGGACGGTGATACTGTCCCGAAGAGCGACGCCGTAGACGACCCATTGTCCAGGCGTCACCAACACGGTGTCACCGGGAGCCAGGCTGTCAATCGCATCCTGCAGGTACGGGTTGTCGTCGGGAAAGCGGATGGTCTCCGCGTACACCTGCGTGGTCACGAAGAACGCGACGACAAGAACTAGGACGATTCGCATGGTCTTGCGCATTCCCCCTCCCAGATCGTGTTGCCTGTCTAACAGACCGCCTGTCAGCCGCGAGCGTCAAGGCCGGCGCGGCGGGTCCCCAAACCCTCCCGCTGCCATATGATACTATCGCAGCAGCACGACCTTCCTCGCCTCGTGCCACTCCCCGACCTGCGCGCGGCAGAAGTAGATACCGGAAGCCGCGGGTGCGCCGTGGCTGTCGCGGCCGTCCCAGACCACACGGTTCGCGCCCGCCGGCATGGAGCCGTCGACCAGCGTGGTCACGAGACGCCCGGAGACATCGTAGACCTCGATCACCGCGTGTTCGGGCGCGGGAAGCGAGAACGGAAGCGCGGTCTCTGCCGTGAACGGGTTCGGTGACCCGGGGCTCAACGCCATGGCGAGGACCGGATCGTCCGGAACCGATGTGCCCGGGAGCACGTGGGCCTCAAGAGTGACGACCAGAACGTTCAGCACTGTCGCACCGGCGATGGTCTGATCGTCTCTGTTGTAGAACGTCAGCGTCGCCGTGTAGGTGCTGTCCTCGACCGCGCCGGCGCTGTCGAACGCCAGCGGGTACTCGCCCGCACCAAACCCGAGAGTGACGGGACTGAACCCACCGATGAACGAGAAGCGACCGTCCCCTTCGACGATCGTCGCATCGTAGACCTCCAGAAGCGCCTGTAGCTCGAAGAACGTCTCGTTGTAGACGCTCAGGGTCTCGTCGGAGAACGCGCCCGCCATGTGCGACCCGAAGTCCAGGGTCGAGTGGAGCACGATCGACAGCTGCGCAAGCGAGGGGCTGGCGTGCTCGAGCACTCTACCCGACAGGTTGACGTACCATGTGGGGTCATCGAGGTCGTTCGAGGATATCTCGAGGTTCCCGAACCTGTTCGCGGCGCTGCCTGTGTCCATCGTAACCGTGTGGTCGTTGTCTTCGCCGGGGCCCAGCACGAACGAGCCGCCCGGCGCTCCGAAGTCGGAGGGTGTCGTCATCGAGTAGGTCAGGTCCTCGGCCGGCGCGGTCGGCACGTTCCCGACCGTGAGGGTCTCCTCAGCGGTGGCCCCGACGATGAAGTCGCCGAAGTCGATGGCCGTCGCTGCCTCGATCTTCGCCGGAAGCTGCAACTCCAGGAAGACCGGGATGTGGTCGGCAGCTGTGTAGAGCGCATCCGCCACGGCCGAGCTTACGATCTGGTTCGGCGGGTCGTTGATGTCCAGGTTGAGTCTCAGACCGTCGTTGCCGAACGGAACGTACGAGTAGTCGACGTAGGAGAGCCCGTCGTCGTCATCCAGAGCGTACGACACCAGAACGAAGTCGAACCGATCATCCATGCCCCCGCCCGAACCGCTGCCCCCGTTCACCCTTGGAGACTGCGTGTGCGTCGTCCTGAGCGAGTAGTTGTCGTGCCAGGTGCCGCCGGTGTTGATCGGGTCCTTGCTCCTGCCGTCGTTGTCCGCCTGGTAGCCGATGAGCATCTGATACGATCCCTCGGCGCTCGATCTGATATTGAAGTCACCGGCCATCATGAAGTTGCTGCCAGTCGGGTAAGTGTTCAGGTAGTTCCTGATGACGGTCGTCTGCTCCAGCCTCTGTGCCTGGTCTCCGGAAGTGGACCCGGCCTTGAGATGAGTGGACAGGATGACGAACTCGGTCTCCGCGGAGTCGTAGCCGTCGGGCCTGAACTTGTACCAGGTGGTGTAGCGCACGCCGGTGTCGAGGTATCCGTAGTCGAGGGAATCGAGGACGTCCGGCTTGAAGAAACACGCGTTGTCCGTATCGGGGCCGTTGACAAAGGGCATCCGGCGGTACTCGCCCGGTACGGAGTAGTTGAGGATGTCGTCCCGGAACAGGTTCGCGGACTGCCAGGTTTCTATCTCCTGGAGCACGATCAGGTCGGCGTCGATCTCATCCATGACCAGGCGGAAGGCATCGACGCGCTCGGCGTAGTCGTTGGGGAAGTTGAGCGCGTTGTAGGTGCAGACCTTGATCGCGGAAGCGGGCTGGGCCGCAACGGCAAGCACAGCGGTCACTACGAGGAAAAGGAACCTACTGGGGGTATGTTTCGAACGCAAAGGGGTACCTCCTCTGCCACTCCCGCCACCGGAGGGAGCCAGCACAGTCAGTAATATCTCTCGATTCTGCATTATAGCATAGATTTTTGGCTGTGGCAAGCCGTAGTCTCAGAGGGCGGTGACGATCGCGCCCGAACCCCGGTAGACCGGCGTGGGCGCTTGTGTTTCGCTATTGATATCGCACGCACACTACTGGAGGCTCAGCGTTACTGCGTCGCCCCTTTGAGTCTCACACTCTTGCGATGGTGCTGCACCAGGACCATCTGTCAATCACAGGCGTAGTCGCCCCTGTGTGCCGAAGGAGATTGCGATGTGCCACAGCGCGAGATCAACCTGCCCTCTCGTCCTGGCGGTTTGCCTCGCAGCGCTCGTCGCCGCAGCACCGTGCCTTGCTCAGACTGAGGCGCCTCACCTGGACAGGGACGGCGAGCGGTTTCCGGTGATGATGTGGAACACAGTGGACGCTCCGACTCACGGTGACTCCTATCGCGGTTCCGTCGCCAGAATCGACTCGATATGGAGAGGACATCCGGGCGGACATGAGGCGTGCAATGTAGTGGCCTTTGGGGACGGTCAGCACTTCTGCGACCCGAGCTGGGATCCAGTCAAGTACCCCCGAGAGGAGTGGCCTGATTCCCTGATCACTCTATTCCTCGAGCCTCTGCGGGCGTACAACTACTCCACCGGAGCTGATGTGAAGATAGTCCTGGGACAGCTCTACAGGCTCTTCGTCAGTGCCAGCCCCGATGAGTTCCTCTGTACCAACCAGAAGGACTCCGCATTCGGCTTCAAGGATCACCACCTCGTCGCCGAGGGAGGCCGTGACCTGCTCGAGAACTACCTGACGGTGATAGGGTCCTGGGAAAAGGAGACGGAGAACGCTCAGGGGCTCATCGCCGGATGGATGCTCACGGACGAGCCGGAACTCTGGGGCTGCGACCTGGCGGCTTACTATCATCTGGTCGATGCCGTTCGTAGCATCGAAGATAGTCTGGCCGAGCTGGAAGTGATCGGTGCGCCTCACCCCTTGCACGTCGACCTGCACGCGAGAAGCGCGGCCGATGGCTTCAACTACGACTTCCTCGACGCCGTGAAGTACAAGTGGATCAACTACAATGGGGAGATATTCACGACAGACAAGCAGCACATCCCGCCTGGACTCCCGTCTGGCACGGTCTGTTGGGATTCTCTCGACCAGAGGGTCGTCAGGGCCAACCGTTTCCCCTCTGGCCCGGAAGGGATCTATCAGGGCAAGTTCTACTACACGCTCTGGGAAGCCGATGTCGTCCACATCAACTACTACAAGCCCCTGGACTACGTCGAAGAGGCGGGGAACTGGGGCGAATGGGTCGCGCAGGCCAGGGAGGACTTCGAAGAACATGGTCAGTGGCAGTACGGTGGTCCGTCTACTGCCGACGACTGGAATCTGCACCTTGTCATCCCCGCGTTCCAAGTGAACATGTTTCCCGACCACGAAGATATGCGCGGTTACATAAGACACGTGCTGGACCTGAATCCAGATGGGATCGGGTTCTGGAACTGGAGGCCCCAGTGGCCGAATGAGACCGAGCCTGCCGGCAAAGGGTACTGGTTCAACGAGCATTACGACTGGGCCGAGGCGGTCGAGAACGAGATGGAGGGAGCGAACTAACTGCTCCGCGCGGTCTGGCGCGGCACGGTCAATCAATCAAACGCCGGCGGGATCGAGATCGACCGACTTCGCCGGCGTTCTCTGTTGTGCGCGGCCTCGTTCTGCTACAGTAGTGAACATGCCCTACGGAGCCTTCCTCATCCAAGCCATCCTCATCTCGCTCTCCGGCGTGATGGCGCCGGGGCCCCTGACCGTCGTGGTTGTGGGAAAGGGCGCCAAGTCACCGCGAGCCGGCGCTCTCATTGCGCGCGGCCACGGGGCCGTCGAATTCCCGCTGATGATCCTGATCGTGCTGGGGCTGGGGCCGTTGTTCCAGCACGACGTGTTCGCCACGTCAGTCGGCCTGGCCGGAGGTGGAGTGCTACTCTGGATGGCCGCGGGGCTCCTGCTCTCGCTCAGACGGAGCGGCGCTCAAGAGGCCGCCCCGGAACGACTGCGGGAGGCGTCCCCTTTCCTGGCGGGCGTACTGATGACCGGCGGGAACCCCTACTTCATTGTCTGGTGGGCCACCGTGGGCGCTACGCTCGTGTTCAGGGCATGGGGCTACGGCGTGTGGCAGTTCGCGGTGTTCGCCGTCGTACACTGGTCGCTCGATCTCATCTGGTACTACTTCCTCTCCTCCGCCGCGTTCAAGGGGACGAAGCTCCTCGGGGATCGCTTTCTCAAGGGCGTCAGCCTGGTCGCGGGCCTCATGCTCTTCTACTTCGGCATCCGCTTCCTCACGGGGGCGCTCGGCAGCCTGCTCGCGTAAGCCCGCGGGGGCCTTGGCAGCCTGCTCGCGAGAGCCCGCGGGGGCCTCGGCAGCCTGCTCGCATAAGCTCGCGGGCGCTCGGCAGCCTGCTCGCGTAAGCCCGCGAGAGCCGCTGTCACGCTCTCCCGGCAGATCCCTCTATCTTCGCGTCTCTTGCCATGTTATAATGATGGTGATTATCGAAAACAGCCGGGCAACGGGCAGATGGAGGTTTATGTCAATGGGGCGACACCCACGCGGGCACACAGCAGTGACGGCAGCGGCACTCGCGGCAGTGCTGCTCATTCTGATACCTTCTGCCAGTCTGCAGGCGAGATCGCTCGCCGAGGAGCTCGAGGGCGACAGCTACCTGCCGATCGGGATGACGGCCGAAGAGCTGGAGATGCTGGACCGAATCGGTGAGAGCCACCGTGCCACGGACCCGGCGGCTGGCCCCGTGCGGAACCCCGGCGAGTTCGAGCCGATGACCGGCGTCATTGTGCGCTACCCGTGGGGAAACCCGACCAATCTGCTTGCCGAGTACACCGAGGACGTGACGCTGTGGGTGATCGTAGAGGACTCGGGCGATCAGTCGGCGGCTTCGAGTTCGCTCTCCGCTGCCGGCGCCAATATGTCCCACGTTGACTGGATCTTCGCTCCGACGAACAGCATCTGGACGCGCGACTACGGCCCCTGGTTCATCATTGACGGCAACGGCGATCAGGGCATCGTCGACCACATCTACAACCGTCCGAGACCGCAGGACGATCTCATCCCGAGCGTCATCGGCTCGGACTGGGGCATCCCCGTCTACGGGATGGACCTCGAGGCGACCGGCGGGAACTACATGTCGGACGGGCGCGGCATCGCCATATCGACGCGCCTGACACTCAATGAGAACTCAGGTCTCACGACGGCCGAGATCGACTCGATCATGCACGCGTACGTCGGGATCGACCAGTTCCACTGGCTCTCCTACATCGAGTCGGGAGGCATCCACCACATCGACTGCTGGGCCAAATTCCTGAGCCCGGAGAAGATCCTGCTGAAGGAGGTCCCGCCGGGGCATTCGTCCTACGCGGCGCTCGAGAGCAACTACGCCTACCTCTCCTCGATCACGAACAGCTACGGGCGCCCCTACGAGATCGTGCGCGTCTACACGCCGAACAACGAGCCGTACACGAACTCCATTATCATCAACGATAAGGTCTTCGTGCCGATGTACGGGTCCACCTGGGACGATGACGCACTGCAGACCTATCGTGATGCGATGCCGGGCTACGAGGTGCTGGGCTACACCGGCTCGTGGCTCTCGGATGACGCCATCCACTGCCGGGCGATGGGCGTGACAGACCGCTACATGCTCTACATCGACCACGCGCCCCTCCCCGATAGCCCGAGTCCCATCGACGACTACCGGGTCGAGGCCGATATTCTCGACTACAGCGAGACCGGGCTCATCGCCGACTCACTCATCGTCTACTGGGAGACGGACAGCGCTCCCGGCTTCACGCCCATCGTGATGACCCAGGCAGCGAGGGCGGGCAGCTACTACGCCGACATACCAACACAGAGCGTGGGCACCGTGGTCTCCTACTACGTCCACGCGGCCGACAACTCGGGCCGCAGCGAATCCCACCCGTACATCGCGCCGGGTGACGCGCACTCGTTCACGGTCGTGGTCGACACCGAGCCGCCGTCCATTGCTCACACGCCACTCACGGACATCACGGCCGGCCGGTGGCCGCCGATGGCCACGGCGGAAGTCACCGACAACACTGTTGTCAGCTCTGTCACACTGGAGTCCTGGATCAACGGCGCTCCCCAGACCGACGTAGCGATGACGCGCGTGGGAACGAGCGGCACGTTCGAGGGCACGTTCCCCGGCACGGCCGTTGCAGGTGATGCGGTAGCGTACAGGATCGTGGCGGAAGACGGCGCCTATCCGGCCAACGTCGCCTATGAACCTCCGTCCGGCACTCACGAGTTCGACGTGCTGGATGCCATTGCATGTGTCATCTGGGAGCCCGACCCCTCGCCTTCGTCCGGCGCGGTGATCGGGGCGCTCCTCGACGCGAAGGACGTCAGCTACGACTACATGACGGACCTGCCCGACTTCGGGGAGTACTCCGCGGCCTTCGTCTGCCTCGGCGTCTACTCACAGAACTACTCGCTCTCAACGGCGCAGGCCAACGCGCTCGTCAACTACCTCGACGCCGGCGGCAACGCGTACATGGAGGGTGGCGACTGCTGGGCCTACGACTCGGCCAGGAGCATCTACAACCCCTACTTCGGGATCAACGGGACGCAGGACGGGAGCGGCGACCTCTACACGGTGCTGGGCATGGACGGCACGATGTGCGAAGGCATGAGCTTCGCGTATGCCGGACCCAACAGCTACATCGACCACATCGAGCCCCTTACAGGGGCCACGAAGATACTCAAGAACTCGGGCGACCAGGCCGGATGCGGCGTGTCCAACGCGAGCCGCGCGTACAAGACCATCGGGTTCTCGTTCGAGTTCGGCGGGCTGACCGACGGCGCATCGCCGTCGACCAAGGACGAGCTCCTGACAAAGATACTCGACTTCTTCGGGCTGACGGGCACGGGAGTCGATGACGGCGAGAGCGTGTTCGCGTTCAGGCTCGAGCAGAACCGCCCGAACCCCTTCAACCCGGTGACCACGCTGGCGTTCGAACTGCCGACCGCCGGGACCGTTGAGCTTGCCGTCTACAACGCGGCAGGGAGGCGCGTCGCGATGCTCGTCGACGGGCACACAGAGGCCGGAAGGCGGAGCGTGACGTGGCGCGGCGTCGATGAGTCGGGCCGGCCCGTGGCGAGCGGCGTCTACTTCTTCCAGCTCACGCACAACGGAGAGACCGTATCGAGGAAGGGTGTGCTCCTGAAGTAGGACCGAGAGATCAACGGTGGATTCGCCATACAGGACCGGCGTAGACGAAGGGCCCGGGTGGAAACCCGGGCCCTTCTTACGCGTTCAGGTTACGTCCGACGTGCACGTCGCGACCGTCGTCGCTCGATTACTTCAGCAGCACCATCTTCGTCGAGTCGTCGAAGCCTTCGGCCTCCATCCGGCAGAAGTAAACGCCGCTTCCCACCTCGACTCCGTTGTTGTCGCGGCCGTCCCACACGGCCACGTGGTAGCCCGCGCCCACCTCGCCATCAACCAGCGTCCGCACCAGCCGCCCCGCAACGTTGTAGATCGCAAGGCGAACGTGCGCATCACTCGGTGAGCCGTAGCTGACCTTCGTCACTGGGTTGAACGGGTTCGGGCTCACGCCGCGGAGCACGTACCCCATGGGTGTGTCGAGCTCCTCATCCACACCCGTCGGTAAGCTACCGATCACCTGCACGCACCACTCGTTGACCGTGCCTAGATCGGCGCCCGCATTGTCGCTCACCCACAGTGTCCAGTCGCCCATCGTGCTCTCGCCAGTGAAGTCCGACAGAGCGCCGGGTCCGTCAATCGTCAGCTCGCTGTCGTACCAGCCGATGATGTTGTTTGCCGAGCCGCCGGTCCTGTTGTGCAGGCGGACCGTCGTGCCCTCCGGTGACGTCACATCGACGATCAGATCCTCGATGTACGAGTGAGTGATGTCGATGTAGACCTCGGCGTCCCTGATGTCCATGTCCTCAGCGAACGTGATGGTGTCATACGCGCCTGCCGGGTTGCCGTCCGGGATCGCCAGCGCCGGGGAGTTGCAGTGCTCGACCGTGATCACCGGGTAGAGCATCATGTCGACGCCCGCAGTCGGCAGACCGCCACTCACGACCACGCCCTCTACCACGCCGGTCGACCAGTCGGTCTTCGTCGCGGTCACGGTGTACGTCCCGTCGTAGAGACCATCGAGCACGTACCCGCCCGACATGTCGGTTACGACCGATACCCCGCCCGGGCTGCCCACAACCGTGACCCCGCTGTGGTTGGTCTGGCCCTCGAGAGTGACAGTACCTGAGATGCTGCCATCCGGCGTTCCCTCCTGCGCCATCAGATACGTGACAGCGTTCTCGAGCAGGTCGACGATGCCGGCGCCTGCCGCGAGATAGTCGAACTGGAAGAATATTATCTGACCGCTCGCCGGGTTCGGATTGTCGTCATAGACGATGATGCTCGCGTCGGACGGGAATGACGTCCAGCTGCATACTATCGACGCATCCTCTGTCGGCACACTGGCGTCCTGGACGGTGTAGTTCGAGTAGCTGAACGCGATGGTCCCGATCGTATTCGGGAAGCTCGTCACCGGATGAGTCGGATCGTAGACCGTCAGGTTCCCGCTCTCGTGGCCGCTCCACTCGTACGAGTGAAGCACGTTCGCCGCGAACGTCGGGTAGCCGGGGTCCGACACCGCGTCATGCGCCATCTCGCCACCCTCAATGATGAGCTTGCCGCCACTGGCGACGTAACCCACGAGCGCCGACCGGTAGGCCACGCTTGCGACGGGTTCCGCGTTGTCGCCCGAGGCCCAGAGGATGAAGTCGTAGGGCGTGAGCCACGGGCCGGGAGCGGGACTCGCCGCCGTTTCCTCGATCACGTCGTAGCCCAGAGCTGTGAGATCCGCGGAGATATGGGCGGCCGACTCCATGTCATCGGAGATCCCACTGTAGATCTCGAGCACCGTGCCGTCCTTGGCTATGCCGCAATCCTCGTCCCTCGCCACGCCATCCGATATGACCAGGATGTTGGCCAGCGTCACGTCGAGCACGAAGTCCTCGGTCATCGCGGGCGTGCTCACCGAGATGCCCCGATTCTCGGGGATGTGGTGATACGCGCGGACGCTCATATGGTAGTTGAAGTACGGAAGCGTCACGTCGTACGCGCCAGTCACCGGATCGGACGTCGTCTCGGTATACAGCTCCCCGTTGTCGGAACGGTACACCTTCACCGTCGCCTCGAGGAACGTCCCCGTGCCCAGCTCCGTCACCGTGCCGGACACGACACCCGACGGCGGCGTCGAGTCCAGGTAGAAGTCCACGGTGTTCGCACCGCACTGGACGAACGTCTCCTCGTAGACGGGCAGGTAGCCGAACTTCGAGGCGTAGACGTCGTAGTAGCCGACATCGATGTCCATCCCCATGTCATAACCGCCTGCGCCATCACTCACGTCCTGGAAGAGCGGCGTGTCGCCGGTCGTGTCGGACCCCGCGGGATACCCTTTGATGACCGCCCCGACGATGGGGACGCTCACCTCATCGAAAACCGAGCCCGCGAGCTGCCCGTACACGATCTGCACGTCTATGTCCTCGAGGTAGACGTTGTAGTCCTCCTTGCAGACCGCCGCGCTGATGACTCCCGTGCTCGTGGGCGTCGCCAGCAGGCTGGCCGTCGCGCCGCCGCCGGAGAACGCCTGGTCACTTACTCCGCACCCGTCGACCATCAGGTAGAACCCGGTGTGGGAGGCGTTGGCCTCGATCAGGCCCTCGTAGTGCGGCGTCAGAGCTCCGTAGAGACCGATCGATGCGACGCTCGCCTCAACATCGACGGTAGTGAAGTCCAATGCGCCGGTCACCGGGAGCACGTCGCTCAGACAGTCGTAGGGCTCCCCTATCGCCCGTCCTGTCACCGTGAGGTCCTCGCCATACGGCGCCGTCACCGCGATGACGGCCTCACCGTTGACGTCGGTCGTGTCGCTCACAGGCGCCACGCCCCACCCGCTGATGGTCACCACGACATCCGGCTTGGGATAGC
>JAUWLR010000186.1 GCA_030613615.1 Candidatus Eiseniibacteriota bacterium | reverse complement strand
CGGACTCTGGGCGGAGGCATAGTGCCCGGTGCGGTCGTGCTGGTCGGTGGCGACCCGGGCATCGGCAAGTCCACGCTGCTCCTTCAGGCCAGCGATGCTATCGCTCGGAGCGGCGAGACGGTTCTCTACGTCACCGGCGAGGAGTCACGCTCGCAGATACGGCTGCGGGCCTCGCGGCTCGGCGTCGCCTCCGGGCTGATAAGTGTCCTCACGGAGACGGACGTGTCGCACGTTCTGGAGGTCGCGGCGTCCTCACCCCCGAGCGTTCTCGTCGTCGATTCCATACAGACCATCTACCACGCTGACGCCAACGGCTCGCCGGGGAGCGTGTCCCAGGTTCGCGAGGCGGCGGCCTCGCTCGTTCGCTTCGCGAAGGAGACGGGCGTTCCCGTCTTCCTCATCGGCCACGTGACCAAGCAGGGCGCCATCGCAGGCCCCCGGATCCTCGAGCACATGGTCGACACGGTGATCTACTTCGAGGGCGACAAGCGGATGCCTTACCGCATTCTCCGCGCCGTGAAGAACCGCTACGGCTCGACGGACGAGATAGGCGTCTTCGAAATGACCGCCGGCGGCTTGGTCGAGGTCGCGGACCCCTCCGGGCTCTTCGTCTCCAGAGACCTTCCCAACACGTCCGGCTCGGTCGTCATCGGCGTGGTCGAGGGCACCAGAGCGCTCATGGTGGAGATACAGGCGCTGACGGGCCTCACGAACTACGCGGTGCCCCAGCGCTCAAGCACTGGCGTGGACAGACGGAGGCTGCCGCTCATCCTGGCGGTGCTCGAACGCAGGGGGGGCCTGAGTCTCGGCAACCGCGACATCTTCGTCAGTGTCGCCGGGGGTGTGAAGGTCGAGGAGCCGGCCGCCGACCTCGGCGTCGCCCTGGCCGTCGCATCGAGCTACTGGGACGTGCCCGTGGACGAGCGCACGGCGGTCTTCGGCGAGATAGGGCTCGGCGGGGAGGTCCGGCGCGTGACGCAGGCCGGCAAGAGAGCACAGGAGGCCTCGCGGCTCGGGTACTCGCGCATCGTCCTGCCTCGACACGCGCTCACGAAGGAAGAGCGCCCCAAGGGCGTCGAGTTCGTCGAGGTCCGCACACTTGGCGAGGCCATCGATACCCTCCTCGGGTCGCGGCAGAGCAGGCGCGCGGAGAAGGTGCCCGCGCAGACGAAGGAGGCGTGAGGGTGGCCGGTGTAGGCACGATTCTCGTGGCGGCGGGCTCGTCGGAGCGCATCGGCGCCATCTTCCCCAAGCAGTTCCTGCCCTTAGGACCAGACCCCATGTTCTTCCTCGCGCTCGAGGGCGTGCTTCCGCACTCGGACGAGGTCGCGATAGTCACGCTTCCCGATTTCGTCGGCACGGTGAAAACGATACTCCGCGCCGCCGGCGCTTCTGCCGACCTGATCTTCAGGGGCACGCGCGTCATCCCCGTCACCGGAGGCGAGAGGCGGCAGGATTCCGTCGCGCGCGGGCTCGAGGTTCTCTCGGACAGCATTGACGTCGTGCTGATACACGACGCCGCCCGACCGTTCGCGTCCCCCGACCTCACGGAGCGCGTGATCGCCGCGGCACGTGAGCACGGCGCCGCGGTGCCCGTCATCTCCGTGGCGGACACGGTGAAGCGCGTGCGCGACGATGCGGTGACGGAGACGCTCGACAGAAGCGCGCTCGGTCTGGCTCAGACCCCGCAGGGGTTCAGGAGAGAGATCATCGAGCAGGCCTACCGAGAGCTCGAGGGAGCCGAAGTGACCGACGATGCGCGCGCGGTCGAGCTCACTGGCAGACGCGTGGTCGTCGTCCCGGGCGAGCCCGGCAATTTCAAGATAACGACGCCCGTCGACCTTGAGCTCGCTTCGGTCATCGCCAACTGCCGACGGGGCCTGGGACCTGGCTACCGCGCCGGAACGGGAAGCGACACGCACCGCCTGGTCGAGGGCAGGGCCCTGGTGCTCTGCGGTGTCCCCATCCCGTTCGAGAAGGGCTTGGACGGTCACTCCGACGCGGACGTAGCCACGCACGCCATCTGCGACGCGCTGCTGGGCGCGGTGGCCGAGGGCGATATCGGTGTTCATTTCCCGCCCGGCGACCCCAAGTACAAGGACATCTCGAGCCTGCTGCTTCTCGGGAAGGTCGTCGAGATCGTGCGCGAGAAGCGATGCAGGGTCGTCAACGTCGATGTGACCGTCGTGGCGGAGGCGCCGAAGCTCGCGCCACACGTGCCCGAGATGAGGCGTTCGCTCGCCCTGGTCCTCGGACTTGACATCGAGAGTGTCTCGGTCAAGGCTACCACCACCGAAGGCATGGGCCCCGAGGGCGAGGGCCTGGCGATATCCAGCACGGCGGTAGCGGTGGTGACCGAGAGGCCGTGAGAGGTGACCGATGTCGAACAACATCAGGGTGAGATTCGCCCCCAGCCCGACGGGCCACCTGCACGTCGGTGGGGCCAGGACGGCGCTCTTCAACTGGCTCTTCGCCAGGCACGAGGGCGGCACGTTCATCGTGCGTGTTGAGGATACCGACCGCGCCAGGTCGACCGAGGAGTCGGAGCGCGCCGTGCTCGAGGACCTGACGTGGCTGGGCCTCACGTGGGACGAGGGCCCGGGCGTCGATGGAGGTCACGGACCCTACCGCCAGTCCGAGCGGCTCGACCTGTACCGCGAACACGCCGAGCGCCTGCTCGCAGAGGGCAAGGCGTTCCGATGCTACTGCACCGATGAGGAACTCGAGGAGAAGCGCAGGACGGCGCTGGCCCAGGGAAGAGTCCCGCAGTATGACGGCGTGTGCCGGGACCTCACTCCCGCTGCGCGAAAGCAGCTCGAGGACGAGGGGCAGTCGCCCGTGGTCCGACTCCGCGCGCCCCCGCGGGATGTCACCGTGTCGGACCTCGTTCGTGGCGACATCGAGTTCAAGAAGGAGATGCTCGGGGACTTCATAATCCTCCGAAGCGACGGCAGGCCGACCTACAACTTCGCGGTTGTGGTCGACGACGCGCTGATGCAGATAACCCACGTGATTCGCGCGGAGGAGCACCTGCCCAATACGATGCGCCAGGTGCTGGTCTACGAGGCGCTGGGTTACGCTCTGCCCGCGTTTGCGCACGTCTCGCTCATCGTGGACAAGGACCGCAGCAAGCTATCTAAGCGCCGCGGCGCGACGTCGGTCTCCGAATTCAGAAACCTGGGCTACCTTCCGGGCGGACTGCTCAACTACCTGGCGCTCCTCGGGTGGTCGCCGCCGGACAGTGAAGAGGTGATGACCGTCGCGGAGCTCATCGATAAGTTCGAACTCGAGCGTGTGTCCCCGAGTCCGGCCGCCTTCGACGAGGACAAGCTCGACTGGGGCAACGCGCACCACCTGAGAGAGGAGCCGCTGGCCGACGTCGCGGCGCTCGGCATGCGGTTCGCCGAGGCGCGCGGGCTCATCGAGCCTGACTTCGACCGCTTCGAGGCGATGGTCGACCTGGCACGGGAAGGGCTGGCTCGTCTCTCCGACCTGCCGGACGCGATCTCGTTCTTCTTCGACGGCGATATCGAAGTGGAGGATGAGGCGCGCGAGTGGCTGTTCCGGGATGAGACGAAGCAACTCCTTGCCTCGCTCGTCAGGAGGCTTGGGGAGAGTGAGGGCGAGATAGACGCGAGCACGTTCAAGGCGGCTCTGAAGGCCGCCGGTAAGGACGCGGGCGTCAAGGGGAAGGACCTCTTCATGCCCGTTCGGGCCGCTCTGACCGGGCGGAGTCACGGTCCTGCTCTCGGGGAGGTGGCCGCCGTTCTGGGGCGTGGACGAGTGATCGGGAGGCTGACGCAGGCCGAAGGAGGATCTTGACGTGCGGATAGCGGTGCTCTACGGCGGCACGTCCGCCGAGCGCGACGTCTCGCTGGTCTCCGGGCGCTCCGTGGGACTGGC
>JAUWLR010000284.1 GCA_030613615.1 Candidatus Eiseniibacteriota bacterium | reverse complement strand
CTTCAACGACATGGGCGGCAACAACACGGTCGTCGCCGAGCAGCTCAAGCTCGATGAGAGGGCAAAGGCCGCGGGCATCTCAATAATCCCGGACACGGGGCTGGCCCCCGGCATGGTCTGCCCCCTCGCGATGCACGGTGTCAGGAAGATGGACGAGGCGGAGCGCGTGCGTATCCGGGTCGGAGGGCTGCCGCAGAAGCCGAGGCCGCCGCTGAACTACATGCTCGTGTTCTCGGTCGAGGGGCTCATCAACGAGTACGTCGAGCCCTGCGTGGCCATCCGCGCCGGGAGGATCGTCGAGAACGTCAAGCCGCTGGTGGACGTCGAGGAGATCGAGTTCCCGGCTCCGTTCGGCAAGCTCGAGGCGTTCAACACGTCGGGCGGCACGTCCACCCTCCCCCACACGCTGCTCGGCTTGGTACGCGAGCTGGACTACAAGACCATTCGCTACCCGGGGCACGCCGACAGGATGCGGACCATCCTTGAGCTGGGACTGATGGACAGCACACCGGTCGACGCCGGCGGGCTGATGGTGCCGCCGCGAAGCGTCCTTGAGAGCGTCATCGCCAACAACCTCCCGAAAGGGCACGACGACGTCGTACTGGTTCGCGTGACCGTCGATGGCAAGAAGGACGGGAAGAAGGCGCGCGCCGTCTACGAGATGATCGACTACAGGGATGAGCGCACGGGCCTCACGGCGATGATGCGCGGCACGGCACTGCCCGCGTCGATCATATGCCTGATGATGGCACGCGGCGAGACGGCGCCCGGCGCGACTCCTCAGGAGCTCGCCATCGACGGCGACAGGTTCATCGAGGAGATCCTCGCGCGCGGCATGCCGCTCGAGGTGCGCTTCGAGACGGAGTAGCGGCGCCTGCGCACCGCCGGCAGCGCGGATACGGGTGGGCGTACAGCGCGAAGGGGGAAGGCATCACGCCTTCCCCCTTGGTTCGTCAACTCATCGGAGCGGCGGCTACAGTCCCCCGCCCTTCGCATACTCGAGCTTCTTCGACACCGACTTGCCCTGCATGAAGAGCAGCAGGTAGTCGCGGCTGCCCGCCTTCGAGTCGGTTCCCGACATGTTGAATCCGCCGAACGGGTGCACATCGACGAGCGCGCCGGTGCACTTCCTGTTCAGATAGAGGTTCCCGACGTGAAACTCGTTCCGCGCACGCGCGAGCTTCTCGACGTTGTGGCTGAAGAGTGCGCCTGTCAGACCGTACTCGGTATCATTGGCGATCCGGAGCGCGTCGTCGAAGTCCTGAGCCTTGATGACGGCGCAGACCGGGCCGAAAATCTCTTCCTGCCCGATGGTGTCTCTTGAGCGCACGTCGGCAATGATGGTCGGCTCGACGTAGAAGCCGTTGCCGGCGTCCTTGGCGGGGCCGCCGCCGAACACCAGCTTCCCACCTTCCTTCTGGGCGACCTCAACGTACTTGAGAATCGAGTCCATCGCCTTCTGATTGATGACGGGACCCATGTAGTTACTCTGGTCCTTGACGGGACCTATGGTGATCTTCTTCGTCTCGGC
>JAUWLR010000200.1 GCA_030613615.1 Candidatus Eiseniibacteriota bacterium | reverse complement strand
GAGAGCAGATAACTCATCCGGTTGCGGGCGTCTTCCTCTTCGTCGGGCTCGAGCCGAAGACTGAGTTTCTGGACGGCATCGTCGCTACGGCGCCGGCCGGGTTCATACTGACAGACAACGATATGAAGACGAACGTCAGGGGTATTCTCGCGGTGGGCGACTGCCGTTCGAAGCTGCTGAGACAGATCTCTACGGCCGTCGGAGACGGTGCGACCGCGGCCTTCGCCGCGCAGTGTCTCGTCGAAGACGACCAGTGGTAGTTATCGAATCGCGTGCGCGCGGTCGGAGATCAGGAGGTGCACTCGTGAAGGAACTGCTCAAGGAAGCGATGGACACGCTTCGCAAGAAAGGCGTGGATTACGCCGATGCCAGGCGGGTTCGCACAACGACGGAGCTTCTCGTCATGAAGAACGGCGAGATGGAGCCGGGCTCCGTCACCGAGTCGGAGGGGTTCGGCATCCGAGTGCTGGACGGGGGGGCGTGGGGTTTCTCCTCGAGTTCGGACACAACGCCTTCGGCCGTTGCGGAGGTCGCCGAGCAGGCTCTCGCTATCGCGAAGGCGAGCGGCCGCGTCGGGGACTCCAGGGTTATCCTTGATGGTCAGGAGGCCGTCGTCGACGTCTACAAGAACCAGGTTTCGGAGAATCCCTTCTCTGTGCCGCTCTCCGAGAAGCTCAACATACTGGCCAGGTCGTGCGAGGGCATGTCGAAGGCGCCCGAGGTCCGGTTCGCCACCGCCTCGATGATGAGCTTCAGGAACGACAAGCTGTTCGTCAACACGGAGGGCAGCGACATCGAACAGACCATCATCGAGACCGGCGGGGGCATCGCCGCGACGGCGATGGAGGGAGGCGAGCGGCAGACGAGGTCGTACCCGGCGAGCTTCCGCGGTGACTACGCGACTTCCGGGTTCGAGTTCACTCGTTCTCTTGACCTTCCGGGTCACGCTGAGAAAACAGGACGCGAGGCGGTGGAGCTTCTGCGAGCCGACGAGTGTCCGTCCCGGAACACCACACTGATCATCGGGGGAACCCAGCTGGCGCTGCAGGTCCACGAGTCGTGCGGGCACCCCATCGAGCTGGACCGCGTGTTCGGGACCGAGGCGTCGTACGCCGGTACGAGCTTCCTCGGTGTCGACAAGCTCAGTGAGTTCCGGTACGGGTCCGACATCGTCAACATCGTGGCAGACGCGACCGCGCCCGGCGGACTGGGCTCGTTCGGCTACGACGACGAAGGAGTGCCGGCTCAGCTCACGGACATTGTTCGTGAGGGCATCTTCTCCGGGTACCTGATGAGCCGTGAGACGGCCCCGAGGATCGGGCTTCGCAGCAACGGCACGATGCGCGCGGACGGGTGGAGCCGCATCCCCCTGGTGCGCATGACTAACATCAACCTGCTGCCGGGGCAGGGGACGCTCGAGGACATCATCGCGGACACGGAGGACGGCATCTTCATCGATTCCAACAAGAGCTGGAGCATCGACCAACAGCGGCTGAACTTCCAGTTTGGCTGCGAGATCGCGTGGGAGATCAAGAACGGTCGTCTTGGCCGCATGCTCAAGAACCCGGTCTATACCGGCATCACGCCCGAGTTCTGGGGCTCGTGTGACGCGATCGCGGGTGAGGACGAGTGGCACATCTGGGGCATCCCGAGCTGCGGCAAGGGCGAGCCGGGCCAGACGGCACACGTCGGGCACGGGACGTCTCCTGCGAGGTTCCGAGGCGTTGAAGTGGGGGTGAAAAAATGATCACCAAGGACGCACTGCAGGCGCTCCTCAAGGAGTCCCTGAAGAACTCCCCGGCCGACGAGACGGAACTCGTGGGCTACGTGAGCTCGACCTCTCTGACTCGGTTCGCGAAGTCGGTCATCCACCAGAACGTTCGGGAGGACAACAGCAGTATCTTCGCGCGCGTGGCGTTGGGGAAGCGCCTCGGCGTCGCTTCAACGAACCGCCTGACCCCGGAGGCCGTCCGATTGGCCACGGAGAAGGCGACATCAATGGCGAAGGAAAGCCCCGAGCAGAGCGACTTCCCGGGACTCCCGAAGGCGGAGCCGGCGGCCGAAGTGGCCGCTTACTCTGCTGCGACGGCCTCGATGACACCGGACGAGCGCGCGGACGCCGTGGGCAGGGCCGCGGCGGTGGCCGCGGCGGGAGGAGTCTCGGTGTCGGGTGCGTACCGCGTCGGCAAGCTGTCCATGGCCGTCGCCAATACGAGCGGAACGGAGCAGCACTACGATGCGACCGACGCGTATCTGTCGGTCTTCGCCACTGACGACGACGGCATCAGCGGCTCGGCCGCCGACTACGCCATCGACGTGGGCGACATCGACACGGAGGCGCTCGCGCGCGTCGCGGTCGAGAAGTGCAAGGCGGCGGCGAACCCGGTCGGCATCGACGCCGGCAACTACGACGTCATCCTCGAACCGCGTGCCACCGGCGAGATCATGGAATGGCTCAACTTCACGGCGTTCGGTGCGAAACAGGTGCACGAGGGCATGAGCTTCATGACGGACCGCATCGGCGAGAAGGTCATGGGCGACCTCGTCACAATCTACGACGACGGCACGGACACCACCGGTGTTCCCATTCCGTTTGATTTCGAAGGAGTGCCGAAGCGCAAGGTCACTATCATCGAGAACGGAGTGGCGCGTGGACCGGTCTACGACTCGGTGACAGCCGCGAAGGACGGCGTCGAGTCGACCGGGCACGGCAGCCTGTCGGTCTTCCGGGGCGGCCCGGGTTGCAGCAATCTGTTCATCGCCGGGGGAGACGCGGAGTTCGACGACCTGCTCGCCGCTGTGAAGCGCGGGCTTCTCGTCACCAGGTTCCACTACATCAACGGGCTTCTGGACACCAGGAAGGCGCTCTTCACGGGCATGACCCGCGACGGCACCTTCCTGATCGAGAACGGGAAGATCACGAAGGCCGTCAAGAACCTCCGCTTCAACGACAGCATGCTCAGGGCCTACTCCAACGTGGAGGCCGTGACGCAGAAGCGCGGTGTCGCGGGGCGCAACTGGGGTGGTATCGGGTCGATAACGGCTCCGAGCGTCCTGATCCGCGACTTCAGGTTCACGGGAACGACGGAGTTCTAGAGGGTTCTGTGATGCGGGGATGCGCCGGTTCAACCCGCGCGCCCTTTGCATAATCTAAGTGCTCTGTATAGAGGCGGTGGACCACGGAAGGAAGGAGGGTGCTTCGTGTACGCGGACATCAAGGCCATCGGTGAGCGCATAGAACGTGAGAGCGGCTTCGTGAGCGCTCTTCTGTCGGAGATGGACAAGGTCATCGTCGGCCAGAGGTACATGGTCGAGCGTCTGCTCATCGGCCTTCTGGTCGGCGGCCACGTGCTCATCGAGGGAGTTCCCGGTCTCGCCAAGACCCTTGCCGTACGGGCGCTCGCGGCTGCGGTGGAAACAAAGTTCCAGCGCATCCAGTTCACGCCGGACCTCCTGCCTGCCGACCTCATCGGCACGCTCGTGTACATGCCGTCCACGGGCGAGTTCACCACGAAGAAGGGGCCCATCTTCTCCAATCTGATCCTGGCGGATGAGATCAACCGTGCGCCCGCCAAAGTGCAGAGCGCGCTTCTCGAGGCGATGCAGGAGCGCCAGGTGAC
>JAUWLR010000096.1 GCA_030613615.1 Candidatus Eiseniibacteriota bacterium | reverse complement strand
CCCGACCCACGCGCACGAACACGCAGTCAAGCTGACCACAGGAGAACTCCGATGAACTCGAAGCACCTCATCATTGCCAGCGTTGTCCTGTTCGGCTCGCTCTGGGGCCTTGCGGAACTCGGTCTGGGCGAGCTTGCGTGGGCCGGCGACATCCCGAGGGCGGCTATTCTCACCGCCATCGGCGTCATCTTCCTCGTGCTCGGACGACGCGTGTGGGCCACCCCCGGCAGTTCTCTCGCGCTCGCGGCGGTCGCGTCAGCCTTCAAGTTCCTTCAGCACCCGATGTGGGGATGCAAAATAGCGGCGGTGCTGATGGTGGGCGTCATCTTTGACATCGGCTTCAGCCTCTACGAAGCGCGGCAGCGCCGGCAGTCACCAAGCTTCGCCCGCGCGAGCGAGCGCAGCGTGCTCGTCATGTCGCCGGTACTCACGTTCATCTCGTTCATCGCGTTCGCCTACTTCGCGCGCCACGTGCTTCACAATCCATACTGGTCGATGCAGGGCAAGATGGTCGACTACATGTTCGTGCAGGGTCCGGTCGCCGCCGTCCTGGCGCTTCCCGCCGCTCTTGCCGGCCTCAAGCTGTCCGCATACGTCACGCGGTCGACCGCCACCTGGAGCACGGGGCGCTGGGTGGCCTACCGACTCGCCGCCGCGGGCTCCGGAGTAGCTGGTGTGGTTGCGGCGCTGGCGCTGCGCTACTAGCCACCGGGTTCACGACATCCAACGGGAGAACAAAGTGGCGAGCTTCTGGATTCAGATAGTCGGGGCGAAGGACACCGGCAAGACATCTCTTCTCGAGGGAATCACGCGCGAGCTCACGAGCCGGGGCCGCACGGTCGCATACATCAAGCACACGCACGTCGAACCCACACTCGAGGCCGAGGACACCGACACCGCGCGCGTGCGGGCGGCCGGCGCCGCGGTGACGGCACTCACGGGTGACAACTACACGATAGCGTACCGTTCCGCAGGCAGGGGCGTCGAGGAGCTTTCGTTCCGCGTGGCCCTGCCCGGAGACATCGTGCTCGCGGAGGGATTCAAGAGCACGCCCGGGAAGAAGATCGCGGTCGCGGGCGGCGATCTCGACATTTCCTCTCTCGATGGTGTTGTCGCGGTCGTGGGAAGCGCACCCGACGGATACAAGGGTCCGGCCTTCTCCCCCGACCAGACATCCGAACTATGCGACCTCATCGAGAAGCTGTCCGCGCAACCTTCGGATCAGACATGGGCGACCCGACTTCTGGTCAACGGCGAAGAGGTTCCGCTGAAGGCGTTCGTGCAGGATGTGATGGCGTCCGCGCTCGACGGCATGACGGTCGTCCTGCGGGACGTAGATGAAGTTGAGACGCTGGAGCTCCGCGCCCGCCGAATCCGCCGAACGGAGGCACAATGAAGATCAAGGTCACCAAAGAGAAGTGCACGGGCTGCAAGCTCTGTCAGCAAATCTGCACCATCACGCACTACAACGAGATCAACCCGAAGAAGGCCGCCATCGGGATCGAGCCGCAGTTCCCGCAGCCCGGCTACTTCCTGCCGAAGGTCTGCGTGCAGTGCGGCAAATGCGAGGAGGCGTGCCCGGTCGACGCGATCCACCACGAGGGCGACGCGTACGTCATCCACAAGGACGAGTGCACGAACTGCGGCATCTGTGTCGAGGCCTGTCCGTTCGATGTCATATTCACGCACGCGGATCTGCCCACTCCCATCATCTGCAACTTCTGCATGAAGTGCATAGAGGTCTGCAACACCGGGGCGATCGTGGCCGTAGACGAGAACGCATCCGAGCCGGCCGCGGACACGCGGTAGCGCGACACAACTCGACACCAAAAAAGAAACCGAGGACCGAAATGGACGGATTTGGAGGCACGACTCTTCGCATAGACCTCGCGACGGGGAGCATACGGAAGACGGCGCCCGATCCTGCGCTCGCGCGCGAGTGGATGGGGGCGCGCGGTTTCGTCTCGAAGATCCTCTACGATGAGGTCCCGAGAGACGCGGACCCACTGGGACCCGACAACCTCTTCATCGTGGCGCCCGGCGTGCTGACCGGCGCGTTCTCTCCAGTTGGCTCCAAGATCGGGTTCGGCTGCATCTCCCCCGCCACGAACGGCCACGCCGACTCGAGCATGGGCGGTCATCTCGGCCCCGAGCTGAAGTACGCGGGCTACGACCTCATCATCTTCAAGAACATCGCGCCCGAGCCTCAGTATCTGTACATCGACGACGACACCGTGGAACTCCGGCCGGCGGGCGACTACTGGGGTATGGGATCGCTCGACCTTGAGAAGCGGATGAAGGACGACCTCGGCGAGGACTTCCAGATCGCGACGATCGGCCCCTCCGGCGAGAACGGCATCGTCTTCTCGTGCATCACGCACGACTTCGGGCGGCAGGCGGGCAGGTGCGGTGTGGGAGCGGTGATGGGCTCGAAGAAGATCAAGGCCATTGCGGTGCGAGGAAGCAAGGGGCTTGCGTGTCGCGACCTCCCGAGCCTGACCAAACTCACCTACGACATCATCCAGCGCACCAAGACTCACCCCAACATGGCGCCGTGGCAGAAGTACGGCACAGCCTTCTTCGTCGGCTGGTCCAACGAGCGTGGGTGCTTCCCGACGCGCAATTTCCAGCAGACGTACTTCGAGGACTGGAAAGGCATAGACGGTGAGAAGCTGGTCGAGGAATGCCTCATCAGCGACAAGGCGTGCTTCGGCTGCTGGATCAACTGCGGGAAATACTCGAAGGCCAGCGTGCCCGGCAAGCCCGATGTCTATGTCGAGGGCCCGGAGTACGAGACCATCGCGCTCATCGGTGGCAGCTGCGCATTCAAGTCCATCCACGAGGTCGCCTACGCCAACAACCTGCTGGACAACATCGGCATGGACACCATGAGCGGCGGCAGCACGGTCGCCTTCGCCATGGAGTGCTACCAGCGCGGGCTGATCACGAAGGACGACCTCGAGGGGCACGAACTCCGCTGGGGCAACATCGACGACTTCGAACACGTCATCGACATGATCGTTCATCGGCGGGGCATCGGCGACGCGCTCGCACACGGCACGAAGGGCGCCGCGGAGAGGATCGGCAAGGGCTCGATCCACTTCGCCTCACAGGCGAAAGGCATGGAGTTCAGCGGATACGACACGCGGTGGTATCCCGCGCAGCTCCTCTCCTACTGCACCTGCGATATCGGCGCGCACCACAGCAAGAGCTGGGCGATCACTGCGGACATCGAACTCGGCCGCGACACCATCGAGGGCAAGGCCGCAGTCGTCATCTACCTTCAGCACCTGCGCCCGCTCTTTGACACGTGGAGCTGCTGCCGGCTGTTCTGGGGCGAGATCGACGTCGAACCCGAGGAGCACATCGATGCCATCAACTACCTCACGGGTTGGGGCACCACTCTCGACGAGTGCTTCAAGATGTCCGAGAAGATATGGAACCAGAACCGCTGCCACTACATCGAGCGAAACGGCGGGCCGGGACGCAAGTTCGATATCGCACCGGGACGCCACCTGACGGAGCCGATCCCCGACGGCCCCGCGGAGGGCAAGCTCGTGGGATCCGCGAACTTCGAGAAGATGCTGGACGATTACTACACGAACCGCGGCTGGGACGGCGAGGGCAACCCCACGCGCGAGATCCTGGAGTTGTTGGGGCTAGGCCACGCGGCGGACAATCTCGAGAGGGCAGGTTTCCTCGGAAAACCGATCGAGGGCGGGATACCTGCGGTACGCGGCCGTAAGCTCAAACCGATGGCGATGTAGCCGGCGCGCCACACGGAAGGACGCAACGTGATCATCTTCCTCCGCTCGGGCGGCAAACTCCGCGACAGGCTCAAGCCCGATGTCGACCAGTACACCAGACGTGTCGAGGTCGAGGGCGACCAGTCGCTCAGGGATATCCTGAACGAAATCGGTGTTCCCGACAGCCTTGTGGCGTTCGCGTTCTCCAACGGGAAGTTCGAGAGGCTGGACTACCGTCCTGTCGACGGGGACGTCATCACGCTGCAACCTCCGGTATCCGGCGGCTGAGCCGGCGCCCGGCCCAAACTCGCAAGGCGGGCGGTATGGCCCGTCGCTGGGGGTCACATGCCTCTCTCCACCGACCAGTGCGAACGCTACTCCCGTCAGATCGAGCTTCAGGGATGGGGTGCTGAGGGCCAGGAGCGCCTTCTCGGATCGAGCGTGTTCGTGGCCGGCGTCGGAGGCCTGGGCTGCGCCGCGGCAGTGTACCTCGTCAGCGCGGGGGTAGGCGAGATCGTGGTCTGCGACGGCGATGTGGTCGAGCGCTCGAACCTCAACCGCCAGTTTCTCTACACGAGAGACGACCTGACGAGGCCTAAGGCGCCCATCGCCGCCGCTCAACTGAGGCGCCTCAACCCGGACGTCACTGTCACACCCGTCATCGCCGAGATCGACAGGTCGACCGCTGGAGGGTTGATAGAGGGCGCCGATCTCGTCCTCGACTGCCTGGACAACCCGGAGACGCGAATCGCGCTCAACCGCGCCGCGATCGCTCGCGGAATCCCGATGGTCTACGCTGCGGTGGCGGAGTACACGGGCTACCTCTCCTTCCTAAACCCTCCGGCCACGCCCTGCCTGGAGTGCTTCGTCGGCGGCACGCGCCCGGCGGTCGACCCCCCTGTGCCCGGCTGCACCGCGGGAACGCTGGGCACGCTAGAGGCAATGGAGGCTCTCAAGTTCCTGACCGGCACGGGCCGGACCCTGGCGGGGAAGCTCCTCGTTGTTGAGGGCGCCGTGCCCAGCTTCGATGTGATCGAGATAGAGAGAGACCCCGACTGTCCTGCCTGCCGGAGCCTGTGAGCACACGGTCTGCTACGTCGCCCGCGCCTGCGGGTCGGCTGGATGACGACACACGTGATTAGCCATCCTGCGGAGGAGCCGCTCGACCCTGGCCACCAGGTTCACTCGGCGGCGCTTAGTTGTTCCCACTGCTGCAAACTGCAGAACGTGAGTTCGAGACCCTCCACGTTCCGCGTGTAGGCATCGCCGGGCTGCGGGCTGATGATGAAGTTCCTCCCCTCAGTGTAGTTGCTCCGGAAAGCTCTGAGCCCGCGAAGCGAGAGCCTGTCTGCGTCCCACTTGCACTCGATGGCGTCGCACGATCCGCCCGCGCCAGGGATGACGAAATCCACCTCCCGCTGCTGCTTGTCCCGCCAGTAGAAGATGTCCCTGTGCCCGCGGTGCGCCAGCAGTGTCTCGAGCACGACATGCTCCCAGAGAACACCACAGTCCTGTTCGCGGAGTTCGTCCCAACTACGAAAGTGGCTGACGAATCCGGTATCGAACCCGTAGGCCTTCGGCCGGCGCAGGAACTCCTGCCGTCCACCGGCGTGATAGGGCCGGACCAGGAGTGCAACGTGCGTTACCTCAAGGATATCGAGGTAGCTCCCCACAGTGGGCCGGCTCAGACCACAGTGCTTGGCCAGGTTCCCCTTCTCGAGCAGGCCGCCGCTCTGCCGAAGAATGCTTTCAACAAGCCGAAGGAATCCCTGTCGCTTCCCCACATTGAAGAGCTCCTCAATGTCCCTCGCGTAGAACGAGTCGAGCCACTCGGCGAAGAACTCCGGGTCCTTTTCATCGGCGAGCAACGGCTCCGGGAGGCCACCGCGCAACAGCCGCTTCGTGATGTCGCGGGCCCCGAACGCGTCGCACTCCCGTGCAAGAACCGGCAGCAGGTGAACGTCTCTCTTCCGCCCCGTCAAGCTGTCACGGAACTTCTGCGTCGCCGCAAGCGTGGACGAGCCCGTAGCGAGAATCCTGAGATCGGGGAACTCGTCTGCGCCGATCTTGAGTATTCGGCTCGGGTCGGAAAGCTGGTGAATCTCATCGAACACGACCACCGGCTCGGAGACCGACGCGTAGAAACGCTCCGGATCATCGAGGAGTCGCGCGGTGCTCGGCAGATCGCAGTTGAGGAAGTTGGCGTCTGGGATCGCCCGAGCGAGCGTCGTCTTCCCCACCCGGCGGACTCCGGTGAGCCATACTATGGGCGTCTTCTCCCAAGCCCGCCGGATTCTCTCCGTCCAATAGTCACGTCGGATCATGAAGACCACTTTTACACTTAGGCTTGCTGGATGTAAAGAGCTTTTTACGACTCTCCGTCACTAATGAGCACTACCGGCATCGTGGTGAGTTCCCCACCACGACCGGCCCGCACTGCCCGGCTACTTTCTCCTCTTCCAATCCCGGTAATGCCCTGAAGCGGCGTGCGGGCACCTCGGCTAGTTCCCAGCCAGGCCGGACTCGAAGCTCCCTCGTGAGGACCCCGCAGGCCAGAAACTGCCCTAGGCGCGGCAAAAAGGTGTTGATTCCACCCACCAAGGCTGTATAATCGTTCGACTCGGGCAGAAGCTCGCCTTCTGCCTGTCTTGACATCAGTCCAAGAGGAGAGCGGGGCGCGACTTAGCCCCGTGCCAGAGACTGGACGGTTCGCGCCGGACGCCCCGGTACGGCCGTGTATCGGAACGTCGCGAAGGAGCGACAGCCCTTTCCCCAGTCCAGGGCGAACGCCTCACCAAGCGGCCCCGGCAGACCGGGCCATAGTAACGAAAGGCGGATGCACACGTGGCAGAGAAACCGAACGTGGAGGAGCTGCTGGCCAAGGCCAACAAGCCCAACGAAGACGCGATGAGGCTTCATCCCTTCTACAAGGGGAAAATAGCCGTCACGCCGAAGTGCCGGATCAGGGACTTCGACGACTTCGCGATCTGGTACACCCCCGGCGTCGCGGCCGTGTGCAAGGACATCGCGGCCAACCCTGAGAAGGTCTACGAGCACACCAACAAGGGCAACATGGTCGCGGTGGTCACGGACGGAACGCGGGTCCTGGGCCTAGGCGACATCGGCCCTGAGGCCGGCATGCCGGTGATGGAAGGCAAGGCCATTCTCTTCAAGTACCTGGGCGGCGTCGACGCCTTCCCCATCTGCCTCGACACCAAGGACCCCGACGAGATCATCCAGGCCGTCAAGTGGCTGCAACCGTCGTTCGGCGGCATCAACCTCGAGGATTTCTCGAAACCCAAGTGCTTCCGCATTCTCGACACGCTGCGTGAGGAGATGACGATCCCGGTCTGGCACGACGACCAGCAGGGCACGGCATGCGTCACGCTCGCCGGCCTCGTCAATGCGATCAAGATCGTCGGTAAGGACAAGAAGACCGTCAAGATCGCGATGGTGGGCGCGGGCGCCTCGAACATCGCCATCTCGCGCGTCATGATCGCCGACGGCTTCCCCGCCGAGAACATCGTCATGTGCGATTCCAAGGGCATCCTCAACAAGAAGCGCGACGACTGCAAGGACCTGCCCGAGAAGTGGAACATGTGCGTGAACTCGAACGGCGACCAGCTCGAGGGCGGCATCCCTGATGCGATGAAGGGCGCCGACATCCTTGTCGCACTGTCGAAGCCTGGACCCGGCACGATCAAGCCCGAGTGGGTCGCGTCGATGGCAAAGGACTCCATCGTGTTCGTGTGCGCCAACCCCGTGCCTGAGATCTGGCCGTGGGAGGCCAAGGAGGCGGGCGCCCGCATCGTGGCGACCGGCCGCTCCGACTTCCCGAACCAGGTCAACAACTCGCTCGGCTTCCCGGGTATCTTCCGCGGCGTGCTCGACGTGGGCGCCAGCACGATCACCGACGAGATGGCTATCGCGGCCGCGCACGAGCTCGCGAAGTGCGCCGAGGACAAGGGACTGACAGACGACTACATCACCCCAGGCATGGACGAGTGGGAGGTCTTCCCGCGTGAGGCGGCGGCCGTCGGCATGAAGGCGATCGAGCAGGGCCTTGCCAGGTTCACGATGACCCGCGACGAGCTCTACGCGAAGAGCAGTGCGATCATCAAGAAGGCGCGCGAGGAGACTCACACGCTCATGAAGAGCGGTCTCATCGAGATGGGTGACTAGGTCAAGACGTTTGACCAGGGAAAACAGATACAATCAGACGGGAGATGCGCGTATGACGGGACGTTTTCAGGCGTTTGCAGTGCTCGTTGTCCTGCTTGCCATGTCCGCGACCGCGGTCGCGGACGTGACCACCACGTTCTACGGCTACATCAAGCTGGACGCATCCTACGATTCGGCGATGACCAACGATGGTGACTTCGCCTACATCGTGCTGCCGTACGAAGATGAGAAGGACGCCGAGTTCAACATGACGGCCAAGCAGACCAGGTTCGGCGTCAAGTTCGACGGCGGTGGCACGGACGCGGTCGGTATGTCCGGCATCATCGAGTTCGACTTCTACGGCGGTGGAGCCGAGAACAAACCGAACCCGATGCTCCGGAAGGCCTACATGCTGTTCAAGACCTCGGCCGTCGACATCCTGGCGGGTCAGACCTCGGACGTCATCTCTCCGATCGTCCCCACAACGCTGAACTACATTGTTCTGTGGAAATCGGGCGACATCGGTTACCGCAGGCCGCAGATCCGACTGACGAAGGCCGTGAAGGTGGCGGACGACACGAAGCTCAAGTTCGCGGTCAGCGCCAACAGAAGCATGGGCCGCGACAAGAACGGCGGCGAGACGGTCGGCATGCCGTCTTTCCAGGGCCGTGTGGCGGTCGGCACCAAGCTCATGGGCGGGGTTGCGGAGCTTGGCGTGTCCGGACTCATGGGTCGCGAGGAAGCGGTCTCCGCTGCCGACACCATGACCTACGAGCTCGACCAGTCGGTCGTGGCGGTGGATGTATCTCTGCCGCTTGGCGACATGGTCGTCCTCAAGGGCCAGTACTTCAAAGGCTCGAACCTGGCTCACTACCTCGGTGGCGTCGGGCAGGGAATCGCTGAAATCCCGGCCGAGGGCGCCGGGAACACGGAGCTGGTCGAGATCGAGGCCAGCGGATGGTGGGCACAGCTGACGGTCAAGCCGAACCAGAGCTGGCAGTTCAACGTCGGCACCGGTTCGGACGACCCGGAGCTCGACGAGGACGACACCGCCGGTAACGATCTGGAGAAGAACACGACCTACTTCGGCAACGCCATCTGGACGGTCACTCCTTCCGCGGTAGTAGGCGTAGAGTATGCGATGATAGAGACCGAGTACATGGTCAGAGGCGAAGAGGAAACAACCACCGAGTCGTATCAGAACAGCAGGCTGCAGTTGTCGTTCATGTATAAGTTCTAGTCACACTGGGGGTCCCTCAAAAGGAGAAGGACATGGCGGAAGAGAAGATGGTGGGAGAGAAGAAGGACATTCAGGTATTGCTGACAGAGAACCGTGTGTTCGAGCCCCCGGCGGAGCTGGTGGCGAACAGCAATGTCAAGGCCTGGATGGACAAGCACGGCATCAAGACCCTCGACGAGCTCCTCGAGAAATGCCAGGACATCGAGTGGTTCTGGAAGGAAATGGCCGACGAGCTCCTGGACTTCTACAAGCCCTACGACAAGGTCCTCGACTGGGAGGCACCGTGGGCCAAGTGGTTTGTGGGCGGCGAGTACAACATCGTCCACGACGCGCTCGACCGGCACATGAAGACTTCAGTCAAGGACAAGGTCTGCTTCCGGTTCGAGGGTGAACCGGGCGAGATCAAGGAGTGGACCTACGCGGACATGTATCGCGAGGTCAACAAGCTCGCCAACGCTATGAGAAACCTGGGCGTCGGCAAGGGCGACAGGGTCGGCCTCTACATGCCGATGCTTGTCGAGCTTCCGATAGCCATGCTCGCGTGCGCCAAGATCGGCGCCATCCACTCGGTCGTCTTCTCGGGCTTCAGCGCGACCGCGCTAGCCGAGAGGCTCAACGACTGCGAGACGAAGCTCCTCGTCACGTGCGACCACTTCTGGCGCCGCGGCAAGAAGGGCGCGCTGAAGCCGCAGGCCGATGACGCGATGAAGCAGTCGCCGACGGTCAAGCACTGCATCGTCTACAAGCGCACCGGCGACGAGGTCCAGTGGACCGAGGGTCGCGACCACTGGTGGCACGAGATCACGGCCGACCAGCCCGAGGAGTGCGAGACCGAGAAGCTGGACGCGAACGACCTCCTCTACATCCTCTACACGTCCGGCACGACGGGTCACCCGAAGGGCATCCAGCACGCCCACGCCGGCTACGCCGTCGGCACGGCAGCGACCTTGAAGTGGGTCTTCGA
>JAUWLR010000259.1 GCA_030613615.1 Candidatus Eiseniibacteriota bacterium | reverse complement strand
CACATGAAGCCCGGAGGAGAGAGCGATATGAAGATAGTGAAGAAGGAGGAGCGCCCGCCGCAGCCGGTCAACATGGAGGGCGCGGTCAAGGTCAGCGTCTCCAAGATGGTGGCGGAAAGTGACGGATCGCCGACGGCCGCGATGCGGCTCTTCGAGATCGAGCCGGGCGGCAACACGCCGTGGCACACGCACGGGTGGGAACACGTCATTTTCGGCGTCGCGGGCAGGGGCGCCCTCAAGAGTGAGAACGGTGACGCGGAGTTCGGCCCGGGAGACGCCCTCCTGGTCGATCCGGACGAGCAGCACAACTTCGTCAATGTGGGGGATGAGCCCCTGAAGTTCATCTGCGTGGTGCCGCTCAAGGGCGACAAGTAGCCGTGCAACGGTCCTCGGGCGCCCCGAGTGCCCGCTCAGAAAAGAGCCTGTCGGCGCACGAATCCGCTTGCGTCATCCCTGGACATTGCATATACTCTCTGACAGAGACATGAAGTTGCCTTTTAATCTAGCACCGAGAGGCTAGGAAGGGTGAGCATAAGGAAACGCATACGAGCGGGTTGTCGCGGACTGATGTCGGCGGTGCCCGTTTTTGCGTTTCACCCTTGGCCTCCGGGAGGGGTGAGTGCGCTGGACCAGTAGGCACCTGCTTGGCCTTGAGGGAACGACACGCGAAGAGCTCCTGACGATCCTCGACACGGCCGCGAAATTCAGAGAGATCCTGGATCGACCCGTCAAGAAGGTCCCGACGCTGCGCGGCGTGACCGTAGCCAATCTCTTCTTCGAGGCGAGCACGCGCACGCGCATGTCCTTCGAGCTGGCGGAGAAGAGGCTGTCGGCCGACACGCTGAGTTTCTCGGCCTCGACGTCCAGCGTCAAAAAGGGCGAGACGCTCCGCGACACCGCAAGGAACATCGAGGCCATGATGGTCGACATGGTCGTCATCCGCCACTCGTCCCCGGGCGCCCCGCACTTCCTCTCGCAGCACCTGGACGCCTCCGTCATCAACGCCGGAGACGGCGCCCACGAGCATCCCACACAGGCGCTTCTCGACATCTTCACGATGCGCGAGCGGCTCGGGGATCTGGACGGCAAACGTGTGACGATAGTGGGCGACATCCTCCACTCGCGCGTCGCGAAGTCCGACATCTACGGGCTGAGAGCGCTGGGTGCTGAAGTGACGCTCGTAGGTCCCTCGACCTTCATGCCGGCGGAGGTGGAACGGCTGGGCGTCACAGTGACGACGGACATCGAGGAGGCGACGTCCGACGCGGACGTGGTCAACATCCTCCGGATACAGCGCGAGCGCCAGGAGGGCGGCTTTCTGCCGAGCCTGCGTGAGTACACGGCGCTCTTCGGCATCGACGCAGCGCGAGTGGCCCGGATGAAACCGGACGTGGTCATCATGCACCCGGGACCCATCAACAGGGGCGTGGAGCTCTCGCCGGACGTCGCGGACAGCGAGAGGTCGGTCATACTGGAGCAGGTGACGAACGGCGTCGCCGTGCGGATGTCGATCATCTACCTGATCTCCCGCGTCAGGGCGGCCGAGAGGGCTGAAGAACTCGAGCTCCTGGAGGTGGAACTGTGAGGAAACTGCTGATAAGGGGCGGCCGCCTGATGGACCCGGACACCAGGACCGACGAACGGCTGGACCTTCTGATCGTGGACGGCGTCGTGGCGGAGAGAGCGCCCGGGCTCACGCCCGACGAGGGGACCAACGTTATCGAAGCGGCCGGCGCCGTCGTCGCGCCGGGCCTCGTGGACATGCACGTGCACCTGAGGGAACCGGGACGGGAGGATGAGGAGACCATCGAGAGCGGGTCGCGCGCGGCCGCGCACGGCGGCATCACGGCGATGGCGGCGATGCCCAACACCGAGCCCGCGATCGACACGGCCTCGTGGGTCGAGTTCGTCAGGAACCGCGAGTCGCAGATCATGGTCTACCCGATAGCCGCCGTCACGAAGGGCAGGGCCGGCGAGACGCTGACCGAGATGGCGGAGCTGGCGGCTGCCGGCGCCGTCGCCTTCTCGGACGACGGAAGCCCCGTCGCCAACGCTTCCATCATGAGAAGGGCCCTCGAGTACAGCACGATGGTGGGCCTCCCCATAATC
>JAUWLR010000009.1 GCA_030613615.1 Candidatus Eiseniibacteriota bacterium | reverse complement strand
CCCGTGGTGACCGCTCTCCCTTCGAGATCCTCCGTAACAGGGACCCTACTCTTGACCCACGTCTCTTCATGCTGCTACCGTGTGATCTTGATCGCACCCTCAGACGCGCCCACCTGGGTCATGATGTACCCGGTCTAACCGGCTTCCGGAGTCTCCTGACGCCCTTCCGGGGAGGGCAAAGCGGCGCGAGACCCGGGTTCGCGGGCCTCGCGAGAGTGCTGGGTCGGTATCGTAAGGACGTGTCGGCCGCTATCTCAGCACGAGCGCTTTGGAGATCACCCGCTCCCGGCCGCGTTCGAGTACGAAGAAGTAGCAACCGGAGGCGACCGCCGCGCCCGCGTCGTTCGTCAGATCCCACTGCCGGACATGCCGCCCGGGCGGAAGCGGACTCTCCACCAGACGCCGCACGAGCCTGCCGGCCACGTCGTAGACGCTGAGCTGCGTCGGACGCGCGTCTGCCTGAGCATCGTCGTCGGCCAGCGTGAAGGCCACGGAAGCCTGCCGCGTCATGGGCTGCGGCCACACGCCGGCGAACGCGGTGCGGGAGCTCTCCTCGACCCCGGGCGAGGTCGTGCGCACGGAGGCGAGCGTCTCCTCTACGCCCCCGCTTCTGCACACGATCTCGTAGACGTAGCTCCGTCCGGGTTCGGCGGAGGCGTCCATGTAGGCCGTCACGCTCGACGTCAGTGGCTCGTCCGAAAGCCTCGTCCTGTCGCCGCCCTCCTCCCTCCGCCAGAGCTCGTAGCTCACGAACGGCAGAATGGAGTTGACCGGGGGATTCCAGCGGAGGACCGGCGGCCCGTTAAGCTCATCGATGATGAGCGCTATGGACAGGTCGCTCCCCGGTTCTGTCGACACTTCTATAGCACGTGACAGCCGGCCCTCACACTTCAGTGCGTCGATGGGCGCGATGTAGTAGCGGTAGTTAGTCGCGCCCACAAGGTCCTCGTCGGTGTAGAACAGCTCGTCGGCGACCGTGACAAGCGCTTTCTCCTGAGGGCTCCCGGCGCTGTCCATCTTCGCACGGTAGATGCTGTAGGAGCTGGCGCCGTCGATGGCGTCCCACGTCAGGACGACGTCGTCCCCGATGGCCACCGCATTGGCGGAGTCCGTCTTGTGCTGCGGAACGACGCCCGTGCCGATCAGCACCGCGCCGCTCTGCCACTTGACCTCGAGGGTCTTTCTCACGCCGCCGAACTCATAAAACTGCCCGTTCCACGAGTGGATGTCGTAGTAAGCGCCCCCGAGCGCGACGTTCATGGTCCACAGACATGGGTTGATGACGGCGATGCCGTTATCAAAGCGCCGCATCTTGATGAGTTCCATGAGATCGATCCCCGGCGGCACGCCGTCCTCATACACGTCCACGTCCTCGGCACGCCCCAATGGCTGTCCCAAATCGATGTCGTAGTACTCGAGCCACCACAGCTCGCTGTGCTCGAACGCGTCGCAGGAGAAGTAACCGCTGCCGAAGACGAGCGTGCTGGTAAGCCCGAGCAGGAACTCTCTGTCGAACTCTCCGTACCTCACCGGCCCGTCGGGCGTCACTTCACCATCCCATATGTAGTTGATGATATTAGTCGTCGGCTTCCTGTAGAGCGCCTCGAAGGCCAGGTACCCGTGCTCCTCGTCCATCATGTTCTCGTACCAGCCGCCGTGCATCTTCGGGAAGTCCTCCCGCGTGTCGCCATCGCACACGTCGTACAGTGTGTTGTTCCCGTTGGCAACAAGGAGGAAATCGTCCCCGACGAGGTCGCGGAGCTTCGACACGCACTCGCGCATTCCGAGACGCCAGCTCTCGTTGAGCACCGCGGCGTCGGCCGCAAGGCCGTCAAGGTCGTGGTCTATGGGATGCTCGAGGTACCCGTCCCACCACGCAATTCTGTCGACGCAGTAGTCCAGGAACAGACCGTCCCACCTTCCACCGCTGTAGACCCGCTCGGCGATGTACTCGGGCAGCCAGTCACACAACCTCTGGCCCTGCGCGTTGGTCGGGCAATCGAAACTCATGTTCAGCATGAAACTGTTGCCGTTCATCTGCACCCGCTCACCCTCGGTATCGAGCATCCACCAGTTGTTCGCGTCGAGCGCAGCAGAGAGGTCCCCGTTGATCGGTGGCTGAGTGTAACCACACCCGTAGGCGACGGGGAAGTGTGCGATCAGCCGGGCGTCCGGATTGAGCGCCCGCAGCTCGGCGAGCTCAGCCTGATGGATGTCCTCGGCACGCTTCGACAGCACCAGGAGGTCCCACCGTGAGAGCATTTCGAGGTCCGTCTCAGCAAGCGAGCCGAAGTAGATGTTCGCGAGCCGCGGGTACGAATCAGCGGCGCCGGCGTCGTACGCCGCACCGACAAGAAGGGCAGCGGCCAGGGCGACCGCCGATACCACCAGCACCAGCCGGCACCCTGCCCCGGTCTCTCTCGTTGCTGCCACCGTGACCGCCATACGCCGACGTCTCCCCGGGCCTCAAGACCCTGTTGCATGAACATTCAGCGGTTTCATAATACATGCCACAGTGCAACATCTATGCCATTGGGCATGCGCAACATCAGCCCCTGGCGCGCTCGCGAGCGCCGCTCAAGATGCAATCAGCCTCGAACTGACTGGGTGCGGAGTCAGGATGCAACATAGCAACATACGGAGTGAGGACGCCGCCCAGCCCGCCTGGAGCGATCGGCGGGATCGGGCGCGCGTGTCCGTGGCCTGGATGGTGCCGGGGGCCGGAATCGAACCGGCACGAGGCTAGAAAGCCTCAACGGATTTTAAGTCCGATGCGTCTACCAGTTTCGCCACCCCGGCAAAAACTGAGCCGGTGGCCGGCGCCTGGACGGGGCAACCTCCCGTCCTGCAGAAACCAGACCACCGGCGTAATCACTGGAGGCGGCGACCGGATTCGAACCGGTGCTCAAGGATTTGCAGTCCTCTGCCTTACCACTTGGCTACGCCGCCTGTGACAACGACAGGGGCGTGTGCAAACCGCCCCTGCCAGTCGCGTTCTGGAGCGGGAAACGGGGCTCGAACCCGCGACATCCACCTTGGCAAGGTGGCGCTCTACCACTGAGCTATTCCCGCGTGAGTTCCCGCGAATCGTGAGTATAGCCCTCCATTCCGGGGGTGTCAAGGCGGAATGGCGAGGCCACGGGTGACTCCCTGTTGGCTACCGGCTCACGCGACCTTCCTGCACACGATCGTCAGTGTCGTGCAGGCAAGATCCTCCTTGCTGTAGCCGTCGTACTTCCGGGCGATTCGAAGCGAATCGATGCTACACGATCCAGCTCGATGCTCGACAAGTTCGAACCCGTGCGCACGAAAGGCCCTCAGCCAATCCGACATCTGCAGCCTGTTGAAGTACTGCACGTCATTCTGGAAGAACGTTCTCCAGACTCCATCGGAGTACCGGAGGTAGCTCTTGGGCGATTCCCTCGCCCTGTCGTAGTGAGAAAGATGATCGTCAATCCCTATCTGGTGGATCAAACATCCACCGGGCCTGAGGATCCTGTGCATGTTCGCGATCATCTCGTCGGTGTCCTGTTCCCGGACGTGCTCGAGGACGTGGAAACTGAACACCGTGTCAAACGACTCAGAAGCCAGGTCACGGAGAGTCCCCGAACCGTCGATAACGTAATCCAGGTCAAGCACGTCGTACAACTCTTCGAAGCTGCCGACCGATGAGATGCTCTCAACGATCGCAGCAGCCTCGCCGTCCTGGTCGAACCCCGCGGCAGGATGCTCCTTGAGGTCCGCGAACATCGCTTTCATTGCGGCCAGCTGCCGGTTGTCCCAGACATCGACCATCGTCATCGTCACGCGATGGAACACACGCAAGTAGAGCGAGTACCAGTGAACCCATCCCGTTCCGATCTCGAGGACACGTCCACCGTCACGGATTGCACCGTGCCTGACACAGAGCTCGTCAAGAAACCTCGCCCGTTCGACATAGCAGTCGATGCCTGCGCGCCGCCTCCGCCTCTGCCCGAATCGGTTCCCCAATGCCCTGTACAGCCTTCTCGTGTGGCCGTTGATTGAGAAGGCCTTCAACACGGCCGCCGCAAGGACGTATCGGACCATGCCCGCTCCCCCTTCGTCGAGACCCCAGCTTGTTCCCTTGGCGCGCCAGCGAGCGACCGGCCGCACCGCATCGTTCGGATGCAGCGTTACCTCTCCGCTCGCCTGCCTTCCTCCCTCGAGGGGAAAGCACGGATGCTCCGGGGCCTGCCTGGCGGGGGCAGGCGGCGTGCCGCTCCCCGGAGCCCTGGGAAGTGACCTATCCCTGCTGAGCGATCTCAGCGGCCCGCCCGTAGAGCTCAACGTACTTGCCCGCCGACGCCCCCCAGCTGTAGTCGAGCGCCATCCCGCGGCTCACCAAGCCCTTCCAGGCCTCGCGGTCACGGTACGCCGCGACCGCCCGATCGATGGCCTCGAGCATCGCTGCCGCCTCGTACTCCTCGAAGACGAAGCCGGTTCCCGTTCCCATCGACGGGTCGAAATCCAGAACCGTGTCCGCAAGCCCCCCGGTAGCCCGGACGATCGGGACGGTCCCGTAACGCAGGCTGTACATCTGGTTCAGTCCGCAGGGCTCGTAGCGCGAGGGCATCAGGAACATGTCCGACCCCGCCTCGATGAGGTGAGCCAGCTCATTGTTGAACGTCAGGTGCGCGGCGACCCGCTCGGGATGCTCATCAGCGAGCCCGGACAGGAACTCGTGGTACTCCTCCTGCCCCGTTCCCAGGACCACGAGAGTGGCGCCCGTCCTCAGGATTGCGTCCGCCTTCTCCTTGATGAGATCGAACCCCTTCTGGTCCGCCAGTCTGGACACCATTCCTATGACGGGAACAGCCGGGTCACCCGACAGGCCGGAGCGCTCGAGCAGCTCCCTCTTGCAGACACCCTTGCCGGCCATGTCCCCGGGCGAGTAGCGCGCCGGTATCAGCGTGTCCACGGACGGGTCCCAGACGGAGTAGTCGACGCCGTTCAGTATCCCCAGGAGCCTCCCGCTGTCCCGCTTCTCGGCGAGCACTCCCTCGAGGCCCAGCCCGAATTCCGGCAGGCTGGAGATCTCCTCCGCGTAACGCTCGCTTACCGTGTTGACGTAGTCGGCGAACTCGATCCCCAACTTGAGCGTGCTGACAGTGCCGTTGTACTCGAAGGGGCTGCCGGGAACACATAGGTCCTCCGAGATCCCGAGCGCCGGCAGGAGCTCTGGTTCAAACTGCCCCAGATAGCCCAGATTGTGAATACTGAAGATGACGCCGGCGCTTCCGATCCCGGGAGCGCCGCCGTAGAACTCGCGCAGGTAGACCGCCGCCATGGCAGTGTGGTGGTCGTTCAGATGCAGCACGTCGGGCTTGAGTCTCAGTGCCACCGCCGCCTCCAGAACCGCGCGGCTGAACAGAGCATATCGCTCGACCTCATCCGGGTACCCTTGTCTGGTCCCGGGGTCGACGTAGATACCCTCCCGACCGAAGCAACCGTCGTGCCCGATGAGATAGACGGTCACCTCATCGCAACCGGGCATCAGACCGCGCCAGACCTCGACCGTTTCATCCCTTTCCCCCATCGGAACGGCCAGCGCGCCCGGATCGCGGAGCCTGGTGAAGCCGTAGGACCTGGCATCGACGGATCTGTACTTCGGCAGGAAAACGGACACTTCGTGCCCGAGTTCGGCCGACGCCTTCGAGAGCGCTCCCACAACGTCAGAGAGGCCGCCGACCCTCGCAAAGGGCGCGACCTCCGCGGCTGCCATCAGTATCCTCAAGCCTCGATCTCCTCCTTGGAAACCTCGACCTCACGCAGATATCTCGCGGCCTCCTCGGGCGGCACGGGGTTGATGTAGAAGCCAGACCCCCACTCGAAACCCGCCATCTTCGTGAGCTTCGGCATTATCTCGATGTGCCAGTGGTAGTACCTCAGGTCCGTTTCGCCGGTCGGCGCCGTGTGCACGATGAAGTTGTACGGTGGGCTCCCGAGCGCCCTGTTGACGCGCATCAATGTCTCCTTGAGCACCTCGGCGAGCTGCGGCCGCATCTCGTCGTCCATCACCTCGAAGGACGAGTGATGCGCCCTCGGGAGGATCCACGTCTCAAACGGGAATCGCGCCGCGAACGGAGCCAGCGCTACGAAGCCGTCGTTCTCGCAGACGATGCGCGCCTTCGTCCATTCCTCCTGAGCAACGATATCGCAGTAGACGCACCTCTCCTTGTAGCTGTAGTACTTCTTGCTGCCGGCCAGCTCTTCCGTCAGGCGCTTCGGGAGGATCGGCAGGGCGATCAGCTGGGAGTGCGGATGCTGAAGTGACGCTCCCGCGGCGTTCCCGTTGTTGCGGAAGACCTGGATGTACCTGAACCTGCTGTCCCCCTGAAGGTCGAGCATCCGCCGCTGCATCGCCTTGATGACGAGAGCGACGTGGTCGACCGGGAGGTCGGCGAACTGCCGGTCGTGCTCCGGTGTTTCGATGATGACCTCGTGAGCGCCGACGCCGCTCATCTTGTCGTACATACCCTCGCCTGCCCTGTCCAGATCCCCCTCGATGGACAGTGCCGGGAACTTGTTCGGGACAACTCGGACCTTCCAACCGGGCGTGTTCGGAGCGGTGCCGGGGGCTCGGTACGCCAGCACCTCGGGAGGCGTCTTGTCCTCGTTGCCCTCGTCGAACGGACAGAAGCCGCTCTTCTTCTCCTCGGGTTCGGTCACGAAATCCGTCGGTCGCTTCCCGCGCTCGGTGGCGATGATGACCCAACGGCCGAGTACCGGGTCTTTCCTCAGTTGCGGCATTCGTCGTCCTCTTGATGGCCGAGCCCACACCCTCGGTGCGGAAGTGGCGGCGGGCCTGGGTGGCCGCTGCCGCCTGTGACATAGGAGCTACAAGCGCTGGCAGAACGAGAGTCCGTGGTCAGGCCACCACGTCCCCTGATTACCTCAGGACCGTTCACCCACGACGCGGACGCCGGCCCTTCTCAAGCCCGCTTTCGCTACTTCCCGTTCCTGGTCCGGAGGGCCGCAACGATGCGCCTGACGTCGCCGGCCCGGTCCTTTGGAATAACCAGCGTGGCATCGGCCGTTCTGACGACGACCACGCCGCTCATACCGAGAACCGCCACGGTGCCGCTCTCGGAGTACGCAATGCAGTCGCTCGAGTCCATGACCAGCGCGTCTCCCCGCACCGTGTTGCCGTCGTCATCGCCCGGCCATATCCTGGCGACCGCCGGCCACGCCCCGACGTCGTCCCATCCGAAGTCGGTCGGGACCACGAGAACTCCGTCCGCCTTCTCCATGATGCCGTAGTCGACGGATACCCCCTCGACCGACTCGTAGAAGCGGACGAGTTCGTCGTCGAAACCGGCGTCACCGGGGCCGCACGAGACCCCCGCGAGTGCGGCGGCCACGTCGGGAAGGCGCCTCTCCAGCTCCGCGAGGAAGACGTCAGCGCGCCAGATGAACATCCCGCTGTTCCAGAAGTACCCACCGGCCTCGATGTAACCCTCGGCCCGTTCAAGGTCGGGTTTCTCCTCGAACGACTCGACCTCGAAGACGCCGTCAAGGCCGCAGGAGCTTCCGGCTCTGATGTAGCCGTACCCCGTCTCGGGCCTCGTCGGCCGGATGCCGAGCGTGACGAGTGCCCTCTTAGTCTCCGCGGCGCCCACAGCCAGTTCTATCGCGGCGCGGAAGCTGTCGTCGTCACCGATCACATGGTCCGCCGGAAGCACGACCATGATGGCGTCGGAGTCCTCGGCAGCCAGAAGCTTCGCCGCGAGCGCGATGGCCGGAGCAGTGTTCTTAGCCTGAGGCTCTCCGATGATCCGGTGAGCCGGAATGGGAGCGAGCTCCTCGACCATCCTACCTTTAAGGGTCCCGCTCGTCATCACGAGTGCGTCCGGCAGCGACACGAGGGTGGCAATGCGCAGCAGTGTGTCGCCCACCAAAGTGGACTCCCCCGTGAGACTGAGGAGCTGCTTCGGCCTGGCCCTGGTGCTCATCGGCCAGAGCCTCTCGCCCCAGCCTCCCGCCAGTATCACCGCGTACGTCATCACGCCCTCCAGCGGTCAGCCTCAGTGCGATCTGTCGAGGCAGTACGCCGCGATCTCATCCAGCATGGCCGTGTCCCCGTCCAGGGCGCCCAGCGCCTCACGGGCCCGCGCGATCAGTCGACCCGCCGATTCCCTCGCCCTCTCGACGCCGTGGACAGTAACGTAAGTCGCCTTATCGACGTCCTTGCCGACGTCCTTGCCGACCTCCTCGGGGTCACCCTCCGCGTCGAGGATGTCGTCGATGATCTGGTAGGCCAGTCCGAGGCTGCCCGCGTACTGCCTCAGCCCATCCAGGTCCTCGGGTGCCGCCCCCAGCAGCGTGCCACCGAGCGTGGTGGCCACAACAAAGAGCGCCCCCGTTTTGCGTGTCTGGATGTACTCGAGGGTCTCGTTGTCGACGTTGCGGCGCCCGGCGATCTCGAGATCGACGTGCTGTCCACCGACCATGCCGTACGACCCGACGGCCGTCGCGAGGTCGCGCACCGCCTTCGCCACGCTCGGACCGTCCGCCCCTACGTCCACCCCGTTGTCCGCCACAAGCTTGAACGCGTGCATGAGAAGCGCGTCGGCCGAGAGAATGCCGGTCGCCACACCGAAGGCCCTGTGGGTCGTGGGTTGACCGCGACGCGTCATGGCGTCGTCCATGGATGGGAGATCGTCGAGCACGAGCGAGCAGCAGTGTACGTACTCGACGGAGCAGGCCGACTTGACGATCTTCGCACGGTCGTGGCCAAGCGCGCGGGCCGAGGCGAAGGCAATGATGGGTCTCAGGCGCTTGCCACCGTTCAGCACGGAGTACCTGATGGCCTCGTGAATCCGCTCAGGATACTCGCCCTCATCGGGAAGATGCCGCTCGAGTTCCTCATCGACCTGTCGGCGTTCCTGCTCGAGAACAGTGGCGATGCCCAAGATCACTCGCTCCTCGACGTGCGCGCGGCCCGCGTCTCTAGAAACCTCTCAGCAGCGTGTAGTAGATGGCCTCGGTGTGCAGCGTCACTCCGTCCCAGTCATATGTCTCCAGCACGTGACGCCTGGCCCTGTCGCCGATCGCGTGGCACTTGTCGGGGTTCGAAAGTAACCCCGTCAGCTTCTCGGCCAGGTCGTCGGCGTCGCCCTGCCTGAACGTGGCGCCGCAGTCTCCGATGACCTCGAGATTCTCGGGAATGTCGCTGGTCAGACAGCAGTTGCCGAAGCTCATCGCCTCCAGGAGAGCGATGGGAAGACCCTCGATATCGGAAGGAAGCACGAACACGCGGGCGTTGGAGTAGAGCTCGTCCAGAACATCCCCGTACACGTAACCCAGGAAGCGGACGCGATCTCCGCCCTTCTCGTGCAGGAGGTCCACGTAGTCGGTCGAGAAGCTGGTCCCGCCCGCCACGACCAGTTCCATGTCCGTGTTCATCTTGGCATACGCGTCGAGAAGGTAGTGAGCTCCCTTCTCGGGAACCAGCCTTCCCACGAAGAGGACGTAGTTGCCGGGGTCGAGCCCCATCTCGGTGATCTTCTCGGCCTTGCGAACGTGCGGAAGAACGGTCCCGTTGGGAATGTAGGTGACGCAACTGTCGTGCACCGTTCGGAAGTGCTCGCGCAGCGCCTTGGATACGACGATGGTCCTGTCGGGGTAGTTCGCTGCCGTGTACTCGCAGCGCTTGAGCACCCACGTGGCGAAGCTGCCCCACTTCTCTCTCTGCCAGTCGAGCCCGTGGACCGTCACTACCGACCTTGCGCCACGCATATGCGGCACGTTCGCGAACAGAGACGGGCCCAGCGCGTGGAAGTGCACGATGTCGTAGTTCTGAGACAGGATGTGAGGCAGCGCGAGGGCGCAGTGCGTCACCGTATCAAGGTGCTTGGTCCGCACGCTTGGGATGTTCGCGATCCGGATGCCCCGATAGTCGCCCTGCATCTTCGTGTAGTAGGGGCGGCAGTAGACGGTCACCTCGTGGCCCCTCTCCACCAGACGTGTCCCCAGCTCCTCGACGTGACGCTCTATGCCGCCGTAGGTCGCGGGGATGCCCTTCTGTCCCAGCATCGCGATCCTCACGCCATGACCCTTTCGTAGATCGCCATCATCTTCTCGTAGTGACTGTCGGGATCGAAGTGCGTCTCGCCCCTCTCCCGAGCCGCCCGGCCCATGCGGATAGTCCCGTCCGGGTCGTTCCACAGCGCAAGTAACAGAGCAGCGAGTCCGTCGGCGTCAGCGGGTTCGAAGATCAGCCCCGACTCCCCCTCAGAAACAAGCTCCGGAATACCCCCCGTCCTCGAGCCCACGACCGCCTTGCCGTGGGCGAACGCCTCGTAGACCGTCAGCGGTGAGTTCTCGAAGCACTCGGAGGGAACCGTCACGAAGAGGGCGCCGCCGACCAAGGACCTGAGCTCCGCACCCGTTTTGTAACCCACGAACTCGACGTTCGAAAGCTCCTCCGCGGCCGCTGTTCTCTCGAGACTCTCGGCCAGCGGCCCAGCGCCCACTATCTTGAGCCTGACCACTCTGGCCTTCGACAGTGCGGCGAGGAGCGTCTCCAGTCCTTTTCCCACCGACAGTCTGCCGACGTACACCCCGTAGCCGTCCGACTCGTACCTGGGCTCGTACTGCTCCAGATCGATCGCGTAAGGCAGATGGACGATGCGGTCCTCGTCCACGCCGTGAGCTATCATCCGCGTTCTCAACTGCCGACTCGGCGCCACGAACAGGTCGACGTTGCGAGCGTAGCTGCCGAAGAGCTTGTGGACGTAAGCCTCCGCCGCGACCAACGCGCTCGAGGTCAGCGAATCGCGCATGCACCGGTTGAGAACCGCGTTGTAGTACCGCCACGTGGCGCAGCGCTCGCATGTGGCGCCTCGCGCGAACATCTGATAGTTCGGGCACACCAGCTTGAAGTCGTGCAGCGTCTGTACGACCGGAACACCTCGGGACTTGAGTCCGTAGAGGATCGACGGCGACAGCTGGTGCGCGATGTTGTGCAGATGCGCGACGTCCGGACGGGCCTCGTCGATGAGCGCCTCTATCTTCTTCTTCGCCTCCCGTGAGTACAATATGCGGGCCGCGGCTCTCGCTCGGGCCGCGAGCCCGTCGCTCTCGTCGAAGGCCTCATACGAGACGAAGTGCTCGGCGAACTCGGTCGCTTCGTTCCGCTCGTGCTGCATCGAGAACGGGACGACCGTATGCCCACGCGCCTCGAGGATGCGATTGAGCTCGAAGTAATAGCGCTCGGCCCCACCCTTGACGAAATAGTACTTGTTCGCGGCGAGAACCTTCATGCGTCGCCCAAGCTCCCCTCAAGGACCCTACAGCTTGTCATCGGTCCACCGAAGTGTCAAGCCCCATGAGCTTGGCTCCGACTATCCAGGCACCCGGGCGGAACGGCCGGCGCCTCATGGGAGGGCTGACGGTGCAGACCATCCAGCACTGCTCCTGACAGCCCGCCACCGCTGGGACCACCTCGCCCGCGGATGACTTTTTGATCTGCTTGAAGCTCCCGTCCCTGATGTTACCCATCCCGACACCGGATACGTTGCACGGGTACACATCCCCGAACGGGTCGAGGTAGAAGTGATCGACTCCGGCGCCGCACGGCAGCCTGCGGGGCTTCCCGCGAACGTAGTCGATGAGCCCCCGCATGTAGTACGCCCTCGCCCAGTCGCGCGGATTGCGCGACGCGAGTTCCTGGCGCATGATGGTTGCGATCTCACCCACCGCTTCCTCCGACGTGGGCCGGTCCTCGTCGTGCGCGCCGAAGAAGATCGGCGAGCTGTGGGCCGCGCTGGCTATGAAGCCGACGCTCAGCTCGTCGGCGAGCTTCTTCACCCGAAGGAGCTCGCCCGGGTTCTTCCCGGACGACGTCGCCGCCAGCCCTAAGTCGGAGACACCGAGGCCCCTCAGCCTTCTGACCGTGTCGAGGGCCTTCTCGTAGGCACCTTCGATCCCGCGAATCTCGTCGTGCTTCGCGCCCACCCCGTCGACCGAGACCCTGACGGCGATGTGAGTCATCTCCGCCATCATCGCCTCGATACGCGAGGGAGTGAGACCGTTGGTGGAAATGACCACCCGCGCACGCGGGCAGGCCCTCTCGATCACGGAGACGATCTCGACGAGGTCGTCGCGCAGGAAGGGCTCCCCGCCGCTGACATTGACCGACCGGAGCGACCGTGGAAGCCAGGCGTAGTCGGACGGCGCAATCTCCTCGTCAGCTCTTGACTCCTTCTTCCATATGTCGCACACGGTGCACCGCGCGTTGCACCTGTAAGTGACCGCGACCACGCAGCCGACAGGGCCCGCCATCAGCGCCCCTCCGTCCCCGTGGGCTCACCCAGAAGGGAGCCGTACGCCCTGAGAAGCTCCTTGCCGGTGTGTTCCCAGGAGAGCTCTTCCTTGATGCGTTCCCTGTTCCGGCGTCCCATGTTCTCTCTGAGCTCCTCGTCATCGAGGAGCTGGATCATCCTCTCACCGAACTCGATCTCGTCGTTCGGCGCGGCGTACAGCGCTCCGTCCTGCGCGGAAAAGCGGCTCTCCTTGAGATCGAAGGAGACCATGGCCCGTCCGAAGACCATGTACTCCAGGACCTTGTTCATGGTCGACACGTCGTTGAGAGGGTTGAGAGGGTCCGGACACACGCAGAGGTCGGCGGTCGACAGGTAGCTCGCCACGTCGGCGTCGGCGATCCGCCCGGTCATCTCCACACAGTCCGAAAGACCCAGGTCGTCCCTGAGCTCTCGCAAGTTCACGAACGAGTCTCCCGAGCCTATGAGCGCGAAGAGGATGTCCTTCCGCTTCACGACATCCACCACGTGGCGGATGGCGCGGAGGAGATAGTCGACTCCGTCCTGAGGCGCCATGACTCCCAGGTAGCACACCAGGAACTTCTTCCCCTTGCGAAGCGCCGGCCGCGGCTCGACCGGCGTCATGAGAGACGCCTTCGGGCCGCTCCTGACGACGAAGATGTCGTCCTCGGGAAACCGGCCGACGGCCGACGCGTGCTCCTTGTACGACACGTTCGTCGAGATGACCATGTCGGCAGCACGGTAGGTCGCCCGCTCCAGCATCCTCAGGAGACCGAAGTAGACAGAGCGGGTCCCACCGAAGCGTGAGAGGTAGAGCTCCGGGCACAGATCGTGCTGGTCGTACACAAACTTCGTCCGGTGGAACAACTTGAAGAGGGCGCCGATGAGGAAGAACGTGTCGGGCGGATTGCAGGCGTGTATCGCGTCGAACCCGCCCTCTCTCCACGCCCTCATCGCCAGCTTCAGGCTCTGGAGCCAGCAGTAGGGGAACTCCCATGCGTAGGACAGCTTCGACCTTGTCGGAGGAGGCGGCGGGTAGCGATAGATGCGTATTCCGTCGAGCTCCACATAGGATTCCGGGTAGTTCTTCGCCTGAGGACATATGATGCTGACCTCGTACCCGGCCTCCTTGAGCGTCGTCGCCTCCATCCAGACGCGCCTGTCGAACGGAACAGGGAGGTTCTCTACGATGATGAGTATCCGATTCGTCTTTCCCACGTTCAGCTCCACCCCACAGAGGTTGGGTCCGCGGCGATCGCCCGCCTACCACGCGATCCCGATGTATTCCCCGCGCGCCACCGAGGGGTCGTCCACAATGCGCACGAGGTCGACCAGCACCTGGTCCTCTCGCATCTTCAGCGGCACGTCCCTGAACTCGGCCGCGCCGTTGGCGATCACTATGACGTCCGACCTCTCGATCAGTTCGTCGATGGTGTCGGCCTTGAGACTCTGGGCATACGGGAGCTCGTGTTCCAGGAAACCCAGGTTCGAGCCGAAGAGCTCCTCCCAGTTGATGTTGCGATCGTAGATGCAGAGTTCGTAACCCTTTCCGATGAGCGTACTGACAACCTGCACTATCGGGCTCTCTCTGAGGTCGTCCGTCTCGGCCTTGAAGCTCATGCCGAGCACCCCTACCTTCTTCCTGCCCGTGCCCCGGATGTAGTCGATCGCGCGCCTGATCTGAAGCTGGTTGGAAGGATCGGCCGCTGCGATGACCGGACAGGGCACGCCGTTCTCCTGGCTCATTCTGACGATGGCCCGCAGGTCCTTCGGAAGACAGGATCCACCGAAGGCGAAACCCGGCTTCATATAGTAGGGCGACAGGTTGAGCTGGGTATCGAGGCAGAAGATGTCCATGACCTTGTGGCTGTCGGAGATCCCCAGGGCCTTGCTCAGATTGCCGATCTCGTTAGCGAAGCAGACCTTGAGCGCGTGGAAGCAGTTGTCGGCGTACTTGACCATCTCGGAGACCCTGATCTCGGTCCTGACCGTCGGCGCGTCTATCGTTTTGTACAGCTCGGCCAGAACGTCGCCCGCGCGGCTGCCGGGCGTGCGCTCGCCGATCACGATTTTGGGAGGGTGGTAGAAGTCCTGGACCGCGGACGCCTCACGCAGGAACTCGGGATTGAAGCAGACTCCGAACCCGTCGCCCTCCTTCTTCCCGGACTCGCTCTCCAGAATCGGAAGGAGCTCCGTCTCCACCGTGCCGGGCGGGATCGTGCTCCGGAAAACGACGACGTGGAAGTCGTCCTTCCGTCCGATGACATCGGCCAGCTGCTGGCAGACGCGCCTCGTGTACTCGAGGTTCGGATGTCCCGTCTCCGTCGACGGCGTCCCCACACACACGAGCGAGATGTCCGAGCCCATCACCGCCGCCTCGTAGTCGTCGGTCACCGTCAGCCGCCCCCCGTCCCCGCCCTTCTTCACCAGCTCCGGCAGCCCCGGCTCGACGATGGGACTCGTCCCGCTCCTGATGAGCTCGATCTTCCTGGCGTCGATGTCCAGCCCGACCACCTCGTGGCCGAGCTCCGTTAAGCAGGCAGCCGAGACACACCCGACGTATCCGAGGCCCAAAACGCTGATTCTCATGGTCTGGGTCGTGCTCCTCTCGTTCCTCTCGCAGACAGGATGTTCGCGACGGGCTCGTGTATGACGTCCGACCCGGCCTTCGTCCATTCGGTGACGTCGAAACCCCAGGTCTCCCTGCCGCTCTCACGGTACGTGACAAACCCGAGGGTTCCCGAGAAACGCTCGTCCGCAAGCGCGGGACCGGGCGCCCCAAGCAAAACTCTGTCCAGTCCCTCCGGGAAGGCGATCTCGAAGATCGCTCCCCCGCTCCATTCTCCCGTCAGGCAGTCGACGTCGAGGGCGTTCTCCCCGTCGAACGGGACCACGGCCGTCAGAAGGGTCGCCGGCAGTTCGACGACGCCTCCGGCTACGACGGCCGGCGCCGCGTCCTTCTGCCCGAAACCGTCGGAAACCCACCCGCGCGGCGGCGCGTCGGCCCCCTCGATGATCTCGGTGGTCACACCAGCGGGGAGCCAGGTCCGGAACTCCACGGCCAGTCCGTTGTCCGAGGCGAAGACCAGTCCGTCACCCGACCCGCGAGAGAACCCCCGGGCCAGCTGAAACGTCGCATCGATCCGGTGGCGTCCCTCTCCCTCCAGGTGATCCACGACCAGCCAATAGCCGCGCTTCCCGAAGAGGACGGACCTCCTGTGCCGCACGCCACCGGCCGCGTAGTACCCGTCGTGAGCGCCCTCAAAATAGTCGAACCCGCGTGTGGTCGCCCACGCGATCTGCTCGGCGCGTGCTCTTCTGCCCCACATGAACGGCCCGAGTATCTTCGACTGACTCAGGCCGTCGACGCTCACGGTGTTGTGAGCGGCCGTGCTCCTGAAGTGGTCGCGCCAGAGCGCGTCGCCGTGATAGCAGTAGGTTCCCGGGTCCACCAGGACCCACCGCCCGAGGTGCGACACGGACAGCGACAGGCAGTCGGCGTGACCGTGCGCCGCTATCGACAGGTAGCCGAGCGGCCCGCAGTCGATGACACCGTGGTGCTCCTCCCCTCCGGGCACGAAGTAGCCGCCCTCCGCGAAGAAGCAGGACGCCGCTGCAGCTTCATCGACAGGCTGACGCCCGTCGGTGCCGCGACCGACCAGCTCGCAGACCGCGTCCGGACCAAACAGCCAGAGCGCGGGCGCAAGATCGGCCGCCACGGATCCGTGGCGCGGCATCTCGCCCGCTGCCAGCGTCCCCGCGGCGACGGCCTGCGCCGCCTGACGACCCGCGCTGTCGGAGAGCGCAAGGACCCTGCCCCCGTCGCCGTCGCCGACACAGGGCGGGACGCCGCCGATTCCTGAGACGTCACCCAGGAATCGGGACATCCTGCCCATGGTCTCGAGACACTCAGGAGCAAGTGACGTGCCCATGGACGCGGTCGCGGCCACACCGAGCAGGCCGAATTCCAGAACAAACGACTGGTACTGGAACGCCTGCTCACGTGTCACACCATCCGCGCTCACCTGTGCAATCAGTTCCCTCTCCAGCACCCTTCTGCCCACTCGCGCCAGCTTCTCCGCGCGGCGGAGAAACGGGAACTTGGCCCCGGTAACGAGGAGCCCCGCCGCCTCCCCGATCAGATGGTTGTTCCGAGAAGAGGCGTAAACTGATAGATTATCAGACAGATGGCCCGCCTGCAACGAAACGCTTGCCGCGACAGAAGCAGCGTTGCCTTCCAGCGCCCCATCGGCCCCGATGAGGTCGAGCGCCATAGCCCACGACATCAGGCGAATCGCAACTTCCAGCGGACTCGACCAGTTGATGCCGAATAGTGGCGGGTTGACCTCGATCCACGAGATGATGTCCCGCCACACACGCTCCGCGAAGCGTGCCTCGCCGGACAGTACGTAGCCCCTGGCCAGAGTAACGAGGTGATGGTGACGATTGACCTCCCAGACGTATCGCGGGTCCCCAAGCCCCCCCGCTTCGAGGGAGACCGGGTCCGCCCAGAATCTGAGCGGCCACCTGCCGCCCGAGACAGGATCTCTCAACCAGTCGGGAGTCTCGCCGATGTCCATCGTGGTCCATCCGAAGGCCGCGATGCGTCCCTCGAGCACCGATTCGGCCGCCTCGACGGTCGACTCCCGCTCTACGCCCAGTTCGCTGAGCGCCGACGACAGCGCCGGGACGTCCCGCGCGCCGGCAAGCAGCCTGCCGCGACCGCCGGCCAACTCACGCTCGAGCCACGCGCAGGCGGCACCCTCCGGGACCGGACCGGCCAGCACCGACTCCGCGGAGAGCATCTCGCTTTGAGCGGTTGGCGTGCGGGAACGCTGGGCCCTGTGGGCGATGCCCCTCACGACGCGAAGCCCCACCTCGGCGGGGCTCATCGCGAGCAGTCTGCGCACCTTCCACATCGGCTCCGCCGGTTTACCCATGCCTGCCCCCGTCCGTGAGCAGTTCGTCCATCGTCGCCTCCAGCGCGTCGACGGCGTGGTCCCATCCATAGTGCGTCTCGACGTAGGTCCTGCATTGCGCCCTCAAGCGCCCGACGGCATCGCTGTCCGAGAACCACTCCAGCATCGCCGTGATCCCCCGCCGTATCGCGTGCGGCTCCGTTCCGGCCAGCAGAAGCTGGGGGGCGAGCCTGCTCAGGATCTCCGGGGTAGCACCGATCGGCGTGCCGACGGCCGGCGTGCCGCACGCGAGCGCCTCCAGCGTCACCATCCCGAACCCTTCGAACGCCAGCGACGGCAGCACGAAGAGATCGGCCGCCTGGTAGTATCTGACCAGATCGCTGTCCTCGACGAATCCCGCGAACGTCACGTTGTCGGCAAGCCCCTCGACGGTCACGACCCGCCTGAGTTCTTCCTCCATCCTCCCACGCCCCGCGATGACAAGAAGGACCCCGGGAAACGAGGACCGGACGCCTGCCAGCGCCCTCAGCAGGTTCTCGACGCCCATCCGCGGCACGAGCCGGCGCGCCGTAAAGAGAACGGGACGGTCACTCGGGAGGCCGAGGGACTCCCTGACCGCCGCGCGGTCCGGAGCGGGATGAAACCTCTCGAGATCGACGCCGCCCGGGATTCTGACGACCTTCTCCCTGGCGAACGGGTAGTAGCTCGCCAGCTGCTCCCTGGAAAAATCGCTCAGGACGACAACGCGGTCGGCGCGTTTGAGGCAGGACGTTTCGGCGCGCTTCGCGAGCCGTCCGAACAGAAGCGACTCCAGCGGCTTACCGATCGACCGCTCGGCGCCCTCCAGCTTCAGCTCTTGCCAGAATGAGGCGTGGAACGTCATGAGCTCGGGCGTGGTCTTCGCTCTCGGAAGCCTGAGGTACGCGTAGTACGGGAAAGAGTGGTGCGGCATCACAATGTCGAACTCGTGCTCGTCGAGCAGTCGTGACATCACCCGACCGGAGCGGTGGAGGGCGTCGCGCGTCCGTCCCCCGAAGTGCCGGCGGCTGTCCGCGCGTCCATATCGGTGCACCGTGAAGCCGAAGAGATCCTCCACATCCGGTGTGCCGGGCTGCGTTCTCTGGCCGACCATGTGGACCTCGTGTCCTCGCGCCGCGAGCCGGCGCATCGTCTCGTAGGCCACGCGCTCCACCCCGCCGAAGCTGTCCGGGTAGAAGAACTGGTTGATGCAGAGGATCTTCACGCTGCGCTCCATCCCTACGTCCGGCCTTTCTCTGAAAGCAGCTCCTCATACACGTCGAACACCGCGGCCGCGCATGCCTCGAGGCTGAACTCCGCCTCCACCTTCCGCCTGCCCTCGAAACCCATGGCACAGGCTCCCTCCCGGTCACCCAGTACCTCGACCATGGCATCAGCGAGACCCTCGACGTCCCGCGGGCTCACCAGAATGCCGGTCCTCCCGTCATCGACGGCCTCGCTTATCCCGCCGACGTCCGTGGCTATGACCGGACGCCGCGATGACATCGCCTCGAGGATGACGAGCGGCAGGCACTCGTCCTCCGATGGGAGCAACAGCACGTCCGAGGCGGCCAGAAGCCGTGGTATATCGCGGCGGAAACCGACGAAGAGCACGCGGTCGGCAATCCCCAGCTCCGCGGCCTCCGCTCGGAGTTCGCCCTCCAGCTCACCGTCCCCGGCGAAGATCATTCTGAGATCGGGCACGCGAGCGGCTGCCAGCCCCATGGCTCTCATTGCGTAGTTGTGGCCCTTGCGCGCCGCAAAGCGTCCTATGAGGATCGCCACCCTGTCGTCGGGCGAAAGCCCGAGCTCGGCACGGACGGCGACCGCATCGACCTCAGCATCGAATCTCTCGACGTCCATGCCGTTCCGTATGGCGACGATTCTTTCGGACGGCACGCGGTAGTTGGAGATCAGCATGTCGCGGCTCAGCTCGGAGACCGCGATCGTTCTGTCCAGCAGCATGTTGGTGCACCGGACGAGAAACGTGATGATCTGCCGACCCATCGGGAAGTGCGACTCAGGCGAGAGAGCCAGATGCTCCGTCGCCACCACTACTTTCGCGCCGCTGAGCCGCGCCGCCACGACCGCGGGCAGACAGTTCCGGGGATGGGTCTTGTTGATGTGGATCAGCTCGAAGCCCCTGAGGAGCCTGCGGGCGATGAAGTACCCCAAGGGATTGAACTCCTTGGTAGGACGATACCGCTCTACCGGGTAGCCAAGGCGCTCGAGTTCCTCGACCCACGCGTCCACATCCCGCCTGTCGGCGCAGAACACGCGCGGCCGGACCCCGGCCGCGCGGACGCTGGTCAGAAGCTGCGTCAGGTAGACCTCGGCGCCTCCCCACGCCCTGGCGTCCGTGAAGAACGCTATCGTATCCGGCAGATGACGCAATGACATACTCCCGTCAGGATCCGATCCAGGGGCTGCCCCTCGAGCGTGCTCCGTGCTCCACGCTCGCAAGCTCCTCGAACTGCCCCTCTCTGATCATGCGATCGAGCGCGACCACGATGGCCGCCAGGGCGTAGAAACCGAACCCGAGGATCCGGTGGTGGAAGACCTGCACGGCCATGGTCTGCGCGACCAGGCCCAGGAGCGCACCGCACGAGCCGAGCGCGATGAAACCGTACCCCGGCACGCGTCCCATTGCCCTGAGGTTCCGAACGGACATCACCAGCAGGCGGATCACCAGGATCGTGAAGAAGAACGCGGCAGGGATCCCCGCCTCCGCGGCATAGGCGAGATAGACGTTGTGCGAGTGCCCCGGCACCCAGCCCATGGGCGTCGCCGGGGCGTGCGCCCCAAACGCGCCCAGACCCACTCCCAACAGGGGATGAGCTTTGATGACCTGGATCGCCGAGGCGTAGATGTACGGGCGCGCTGAGAACGTCGAGGTCTCGAGCTGCTGGATACGGTTGACGACCACCTCGACCAGGTTCATGTCGATGGTGAAGAGGACCACCGTCTGTGCGGCGATGGCGAAGATAGCGCCGAACAGGAAGATCCGCTTCAGCGACTTCCTGTCGGCCAGACCCACGAGGCCGACGCCTAGCATGGAGCCGACCCAGGCGCTTCGCGAGTACGTGAAAAGGATCCCGAGGAAGCCGTTGATGACGGCGACCTCCGCCACGAGCCGGCGGATACCGTGCTTAAGGTGACTGACGGCGAAGAACCAGATGGGCACCGTCATCAGAAGCAGCGCGGCGAACATGTTCGGATGCCCCAGCCCCAGCCAGCCGCCCTCCATTCTGCCCCCTGCGCCCTCTTCCAGGTTCTGCTCCATAGTGCCCGCGGTGATCGCGACGGCGCCTCCCATGAGACGCGTGGTCATTCCGTAGAGGGAGGCCATCAGCCCCGCGGCGGCGAAGCATATCGCGAACTGCCTGAGGTCCTTGGGCTTCCGGAGCAGCGTGACCAGCATGTAGAACCAGATGAGGTAGAGTACCTGCTCCTTCAGGAAGACCGCGGTCATCATGGCAACGCGGGGAACCGTGTTCAGGTCGAAGGACCACAGGCACGACACCAGTACCAGGAAGCTGAACGCGAAGATGTTCCCGTCGAGCCGCGTTCGTCGGACCATCGGGCCGAACGAGGCAAACTGCGCGTCGGCCACGTACCTGAGCACGTACGCGAACACGACGCCTATCAAAGCGAAGTTGAACCCGCTGATGTGGAACACCCTGGGGTTACCCACCGTGATGCCGGGTCGCGCAAAGGGCAGGATGATGGCCAGGGCGAGAAGCCCCCACTCGATCCGCAAGGATGTGACCGCAAGGACCGCCGTGGCCATGATGAACACCACGAGATGCAGAGGAGAGGGAATCCGGATCCTGGTGAGGAGGAGCAGCCCGGTGAAGCCATAGAGGGCGAGCGCCAGGACCCAGACCGGCCACTGCCTCCGCATCTGGTCCTCACGCCTGTCCCAGGTTTCCCTGAAGCCTCGTCTCAGACCGCCCACCGCGACCCTCCTGCCCAGACATCACCCGTGCCGCGCACACACGCGCGCCCCGCGCACGACGTCAGGAGCGCCGGCCCCGCGGCGACGTCCGGCCCCTCTACAACCGATCGTAGATGAACCTGGGGATGTAGAACCTTCTCCCGTTCAGAACCGAGCCGAGAACTCTGGCGCCGGCACCGTCCAATAGGGCGAGAACTCGCTGTGCCTGAGCCTGCTTCGTCGCGGCCGACCGGATGACCAGCACGACTCCGTCGACCTTCCGCGACAGCTGAACGCCTTCGGCAAACGGGACAAGCGGTGCGGAGTCGATCACGATGAGATCGAACCTGTCGCGGAGCTCGCTCAACATCCCGGCGATGCGAGGGTCGGCCAGTATCCGCGGCGGTGCCACGGCAGGCCGGCCGGCTGGGAGAAACGTGAGGTTGGGAACGCCGGGATCTCGCAGACAGTCCGCCAGCGCGGCGTCCGCCAGCACGTGGTCCGATATGCCCGGCGTCCTTTGGATCCCGAAAACGTCGTGAAGCGCGGGCTTTCTCAGATTCGCGTCGATAAGGAGCGTCTTGACCTCGCCGTTCAGAGCAAGGGTCGACGCGAACTCGCGCGCCACCGTAGTGGTACCGGCGCCTGGTTCGGCGCTGGCCAACATGACGATCTTGGATGACGCGTCGGGCAGAGCAAGGAACACCTCTGAGCCCAGGGCCTGGTAGGCCTCGATGTCCGACGCGGGCAGGCCGACGCGGCTCGCCCCGAACACGACCGGCACGGAACCCACGGTGGCGTCCGCGCCCACGACGGGTCTCTCCTGCTCTCTTCTCGACCGGTCCATCGCATCCGTGATCTTGCTCATACGACCCTCTCGCCTGATCGCGGGACATCCGTTCCCGCGTCGTGTGAGACTATTCCCTGTGAACCCACGCGCTGTCGTAGCCAAAGCGCCTGAGCTCGTCGACGACCTCTCGCGCAGAATCGAGCGCCGGGTAGCCACCCCTGACGACCACCCTGTACCACAGGCCCCCGTCACCGATGTCCACGGGGACAACCTCGGCGGAGAACCCCTGCTCCGCAAGGCGTGGTACGTCCGCCGATGCCAGATCCTCGTTCCTGCTGGACAGGACGACCGCCCTGTAGGGACCACCGGGTCCGGATGTGGCCGGGCGGTCCTGCCCGGAGTCCACGAGGTCCGGCTCGGTCGCGGACGGCGCCGGCGTCCCGGCGTACCGCGTCGCCGCCTCCTTCGCGGTCCCACCGATCTCGCCCGGGTCGTCCGGCTCGGTCGTCGCCTCGTCGCCCACATCTTCGTCGCCGGCCCCGGTGACGCTATCTGTGTCGCCGGCGCTGACCTCCCCGACACTCGCCTCGACGGCGTCGGTCGGGGCCAAGAGGTCCACACCCACCCGGCCGACGTCGCTGTCCTCCCCGACAACGCTCTCACCGGCATCCACGGGCTCCTTCCGGTCGGGCTCCTTCCGGTCCGCGACCAATGCGACCGGAAGGACCCCGTCCCGCGGACCCACCAGCGTCCGCCACCACCCTGTGCTGACAGCGGAGAAGACGATCGCCGCAACTGCCACGACCACCAGCAACGAGGGAAACACCCACCCCGGCACGACTCTGTTCTTCACTGACGTTGCAGTGACTCCCCCGCGCGCCCCTGTGGGAAACGCGCGAGAGGAGGTTCGATTGCGCGGGCGCGAGGGGTCGGACGCCGACATAGCGGCACCCGTAGAGTCCGGGGCGACGCGCACCCCCGACATCGATCCGGGCGCCGGCCGCGGTGGCGGTGCGTCCGCCACGTCGACGGCTCGCACGGGAACCGCGTCGTCGGAAACCGGAGCCGGAGACGCTCCGAATCCCGCGCCCTCGATGTCATCGACCGTTTCCAGAATGAGCGCCTTGCCGATGCGACGGCGGTTCGCGCCGTAGCCGGCGACAAGCGCCCGGTCACAAACGATGTTGATCATGCGCGGCACGCCGCGCGCGTAGGCGAAGATGGCCTCTACCGCACCCTTATCGAAGATGGCGGACCCGGTGGCCCCGGCGACGCTCAGCCGGTGAGCGATGTACTCCTCCGTCTCCCCCGCCGACAGAGGGGTCAGGTGGTACCTGATCCCGATCCGCTGCTTGAGCTGCCGCAGATCCTCCTGGTCGAGCTTCGTCCGGAACTCCGGCTGTCCCGCAAGGACTATCTGTAGACTGCACTGCCCCTGAGACCGCAAGTTCGACAGAAGCCTTATCTCCTCCAGGACCGGCAGGGAGAGATTCTGCGCCTCATCGACCACGAGCACCGAGTTCCTGCCGGCCGCGGTCCACTCGTCCAGGAACTTCTGGATCCCCCCGAGTCGCTCGAGCTTCCCGCCGCCGTGATCCTCCAGGCCAAGCTCGGAGAGCAGGAGTTTGAGGAGCTCGTCCTCAGAAATGGTCGTGTGTGACAGCCGCGCGACCTTCGTCCGCGCGTCCAGGCCGAGCACGAGAGCGTCAAGCATCATCGTCTTGCCGGTGCCGATCTCGCCGGTCAATTGGACGAAGCCGCGCCTCTCCTCGACCGCGTAGGTCAGATGCGCAAGCGCCTCCCGATGGCGCGAGCTCAGAAAGAGGTAGCGCGGATCCGGAGTGAGTTCAAACGGCCTCTCGCCCAGGTTGTAGAACTGCGTGTACAGCTGCTCCTCCTAGCTCTTCGACCTCTCCCGCAAGATCGCGAGTACCTTGAGCCCCAGTTCCCTCTCGATGTCCGAGCGCCGGACCAGCGACTGGTCCATACGCTCCACGGCGAAGACGAACGCGAACCCGAACAGGAGCGTGAAAAAGGCGAACACTGACTTCATGTCGATGCCGGCTTTGGTCGGTTCCACGGGCACGGGCGCCCTCGACACGACGCCGACGTTGAGCAGGCTCGGGTCGGTGGCGGCGGTGATCCTGAACTGCTCACGCCTGTCCACAACGGCCGCGTACAGGTCCGTACGGATCGACAGCTCGTGCTCGAGCATGCGGATCCGCATGTTCTCGTCGGAGATCTTCGGGTTCTGCGCCTTCAGGTCAGCGAGGATCCGGACGGTCGCACGGCGCTCCGCCTTCCACTCCTCGAGCCGCATCTTCTGACGAAGCAGCGCCTGCTCGACCTCGACCCGGACGGCCTCCGCGGAGGACGTCAGTTCGCGCTCGAGGCGCTTGACCTCCGGGTGGTCCGGCGCGTACCTCGCCCGCGCCGACGCGAGCTGCGACTTCATATCCAGGTGCTTCCACTTGACCTGCTGGACGGTCGCCATGTCGTAGATGTCGCCACTGGGAGCGTGCGCGACGTCTGCTCCCGATGCCAGCCACCCCTCGGTCATCGCTATCTTCTCTTCCATGGAGTAGATCGAGGCGGCGAGTTCTGTCCGTTTGTTCGTGAACTGACTGATGAGGCCCATGTGCTTCTCGCCCTTGTATCCCTTGGAGAGCTGTCCGTCCTCAGCGCCGTACCTCACGATGGCCACACCGATCGAGTCTATCTGTGCCTTGATGCGGTGCGCTTGCTGGTCGAGGTAATCGACGGCGCTGTAGTCGAGAGCCACCCTCGCGCGGACGTTCAGGTAGGCGTCGAGCGCCGCGTTGGCCACGTCCGCCGCCCTCTCGCCGTCGGGGTGCGAGTAGCTGAGCTTGATGATGTTCGACTCGGGCTCGGCCTCCGCTCTTATCTGCCGACCGATGTTGTGGATCACTCTCGCGCGGTTCTTCCCCTCGGCCAGACCGAGCCTGTCGACGACTTCCTCCGCGACCGCCGGACTGGTGATGATCTCGATCTCGGAGTTCACTACCTCGCCGCGCTTCAGCACCGCCCGGCTCTCCGCGGGCATCTGGTAGCCAAGCGGAAGGCGGCGGATCATGACGATGGCCTCCGCCTTGTAGGAGTCCACGTCCGTCAGCACACCGTATGTGAAGATGCCGCCCGCAATGAGCAGGAGCACAATGATCAGGAGCTTCCTCCGGAAGAGCACGTAGAGGACCTCTTCCAGAAGAACCGCCTCTGCCTGTTCGATCTCGCGCTTCAACGCTTCCTCACCTTCCTGTGACCGGTCGACCGCGGCTACTGGTAGTACCGGAGCGGTCCCTTGTTAAGGATGTCATAGCCGCGCAGATAGAAGAGCTGTGCCGGCGCGATCTTGTTGAAGAACAAGTCCACGAACTCGTCGATCTTCCCGATGATGGACTGGGGAACGAACACAACGTCGTAGGGCTCGAGAATCAGGTCCTGCGACAGGTCTCTCCCGGACAGCACCTGGGCCATGTCGACCTTGATCGCCGTCGCCTCCGCAACGCCGGTCGTGCGAATGATCATCACGCTGCTCGGCTGGCCGCTCGGCAGGATCCCGCCCGCCTGCGCGAGCGCCATGCTCAGACGTATGGCGCCCCTGTTCGTGACCGATCCCGGTTCCTCAACCTCTCCAAGAACGTACACCGGCTGCTCGGCGACCCTCGAGAGCACGATCGACGTCCTCGGGTCCAGCAGCAGGTCCGACATCTCCACCTCGACCTCGGCTCGGACCTCATCGATGGTCCTCCCCGCCGCGATGACCTCACCACCTGACGGTAGGGTGAGAGTACCCGCCGGCGAGACCGGCGCTGTGTAGTCGAGCGTGCGGTCCGCCGGGAACATGATGGTCAGTTCGTCGCCCTGGCGGAGTTGATACGCGGCGGATACCGCCGCCGGCTGCTCGCCGTCGGTGACGTCCACCGCGGCCGGCTGCTCGAAGTCCGCGACGTCCACCACGGCGTCACCGCCGGTGCCGGCGCACCCACCAACACAACACAGCGCCGCTCCGACGAGAGTCAGGAGCAACCCCGCTCTGCTCTGTGCCATCTCGATAGCCCCCACGCGCACTGCGTGTCCGCCCCGCACTCATTGCGGGGCTTGCTCAGGCGCTCTAAAGCATAACTCGTGCCACGGTTACGGCGCTCACCCCTCGCCCGCCCCCTTTTGCCACGCATATCGCACCATAGCGAACCCGCAAGACCGCTTCACTCAGTCCTCAGTGTCGGGCTTCCGTCAAGAGCGTACAAGGTGACCGTGGCGCCCGCGAACCGGCGCGTCTCCAGCCTCTCGTATCGCTCCTCGAGAACCGGCGGCGTCCGCCCGGCCGGATCCATGTGCCACAGCCGCGAGTCGACGAACCACAACCGCGTGAGCCCCTCCGTTCGCTCCTCCACCACGCGCCGCACACCGTCCGACGACCTTGTCTGGCCTTTGTACAGACCGAAGAGTCCGGCTTGACCTTCGAAGTAGAACTCGAAGACGTCTCGCACGACCGGTACCAACACGATATCACCCGGGCGCTCGTTCTCTGCCACGTAGCGCGCCGCGCCGCGGACGTCCTCACGGGCGTACTCTGGAACGTAGTAGTAGTTCCGGAGCGACACCAGAGAGAATATGACAACCGCGGCCCAAAGCCAAGCTCCGCGGCGCACAGGGAGCGAGGCGACACCTGCGGACAGCGTGACCACCACCACGGGCAGCATGACGGCCACGTAGCGCACGTTGAACGGCTTGATGTTCAGAAGCGCCAGAACAGCCGCCGCAGCGAACGGGACGACAACGACGGAGGCGACCAGACGTCCCGCTCCTCCCCCGGCCCACAGCCTCCTGAACCCCAGCAGAAACCCGGCCGCCGCCACCAGTCCCGCCGGGACAACGAGCCACAGGTGACGCGAGAACGCCCTGAGGGGCGAGTTGACATGGAGCTCGTGCGTACCGGGGCCGAGCCCGAAGCCGTAGACCATCGTGAAGACCGCGTACGGAGCGGCCATCGGCGAGAAGGTCGTCGAGCCCCGCAGAAGCTCCTCTTCGTCGGCGAACGGCGCGACCACCACTCTCTCCCCGACCCTGTCCACCTCAACCCACCTGGTCAGACCGAAGAAGAGCGGCAGGAACAGAACGGCGATCACCAGACAGGCCCCCGCCCACTTCCAGAGACGGCGGTCCCGCACCAGTCTGCCCAGACCGAAGATGGTGTGCGCCAGCCAGAGGAACGCCGCGGACAGATTGCTGTAGAGTGCCAGCGTCACGCTCGCCACGTACAGCGCCCACGCCCGGTCGCCCCGGACGATGATTCTCCACGCGACCAGCGTCGACACTGCCGACAGGAGGATAAGGAAGGCGTAGTTCCTCACCTCCTGCGAGTACCAGATGGCGAAGGGCGACACCGCAAGAAGGACCGCGGCGACCAGTCCCACGCGCCGCCCGGCCATGTCCCGTCCGAGGAGGTAGACCACAGGAATCGTGCCGGTACCGGCAACGGCGGACAGGCTCCGGAGTGCTACCTCGGACGTGGACAGCTTCGCGACGAAGTGAATGAGAAACGCGTGGAATGGGCCCTGGATGTTCGAGAACGCGTCACGCAGCCCGAGGGACTCGCCGATGTTGGCCGCCTGGAGCGTCACGATCTCGTCTACCCAGAGGCTCTGCCCACCCAGCCTGTAGAATCTCAGGAACGCGCCGAGCAGAACAACCAGCGGTAGGGCCACACGAAGCGTCCGCCCCCCCACGTCCGCCCCCGCGGCGGGCGGCGGGTCAGTAGAATGTGTTGCTGAACGACTCACCGTACCAACTCCCGGGAAACGTGACCCGCCAGCGAGCCAACGGGAACCTCCGGCGCCGGACCCCGCAGGATAGATGATAGGAGTCCGGCGTGTCAAACCAATCGGGGCGCCTCAATAAACGCGAATCCGGCAGCGTTGCGGTGTGAGTGAGGGCCAAAGTCGACGCAATCGCTGCCGGATCCACAGCATCTATGAGCGTTCTGAACTGGCATCTGGCCCGCTCAGGGGGTCCTGTTCAGTACGCCCCCTTTCTCAGAAGCACCGCCGGTAGTGTCCTGGCGAGGATCTTCACGTCCACCCCGAACGACTGCCTTCTGATGTACTCTATGTCAAGCCTCATCCATTCGGTGAAGCCTATGTGGTTCCTTCCGCTGATCTGCCATAGACACGTGATGCCCGGCAGCACGGTCAGCTTCTGCCTCTGCCAGCTCTCGTAGTTGGCGACCTCCGCCGGCAGCGGGGGCCTCGGACCGACCAGGCTCATGTCGCCTCTGAGCACGTTGAAGAGCTGGGGAAGCTCATCGAGGCTTGTCCGCCTGAGGAAGCTCCCGGACGATGTGATGCGGGGATCATCGCTGATCTTGAACACCGGCCCTTCGAGCTCGTTGAGGTGCATGAGCTTCTTCTTCATCTCCTCCGCGTCCTGGACCATGGATCGGAACTTGTAGAACTCGAACTCACGCCCGCCCTTCCCGACCCGCACCTGCTTGAAGAAAACAGGACCGCGGGAGTCGAACTTCACCAGAACCGCCAGGACCAGGAACAGTGGTGAGAAAAGAACCAGACCGGCCATACTGGCCACGACGTCCAGCGGTCGCTTGATGTAGCGCCGGTAGAACCTGCCGCTCATCAGACGCTCGCTCTCGCGTGATCCTCGAGCGAACTCCCCGACCGTTCCGTACCCGAATCTCTCGTCGACGAAATACAAGGTGTCGTGTCTCCAGACTCGTGGAGGGCAGAGGCCAAGAAAACACCGGGTGTCGACTGATGTCGCACCCGGCGGGAGATCAACCTGATCGCAGTGGTCTGCCAAGGGTGCTTTCGCATCGACGTTGCGGCGCTACGAACCACGGCAACGGCTCGCTTCCGCTACCTTCCCAACCGACTATATCGATTTGAGAAGAAACCCTTAGCAGTCTTGCTATATGAGTCCTTTCGTTCTCAACCTGGTGGTCGCCTCCGAAACTCAATGATATTGTATCACAAGCTTTGTCCTTTTGTCAACCGCAATACTCCCTGATGTCACGCGTCCAGCTCCGCCCGAACCGAGGCCCACAGCAGCGGAAGGAGAATCTCGTGGCGCCCCCTAAGTGCAATACCCACACCATGTTCAGCGGTCGGCCTGGCGACGACATTGAGCATGGCGCGGTAGGGTTCGTTCATGTCCATGCCGATGGCCGTGAAGGCCCCGGTGTCCGCACCCAGGTTCCGCGCGACTGAGAGAGCCTTCAGGAAAACCTCCGGCAGGATGACGGCGGAGCCGATGTTCATGACCACTCCCCCGTCGAGCCCCCCGACCACGTCCGAGAGTATCCTGAAGTCGCGCAGACTCGTATCACCTATGGCCGCTCCATCGGCCGAGGCGTGCTGGTGAACGATGTCGGTCCCAAGAGCGACGTGAACCGTCGCCGGGATCCCGAGCCCATACGCGCTTCCCAGTATGCTTGCGTCCAGATTGGGGGCCGACCGTTCAGCGAGCGTGCGACCGAGAGACTCACCCAATCCCTCACCCTCCGCAGCCCCTCGTGACGCGGATTCGTTCATCGCGTCCGCCGTATCGCTGCACATCCCGAACGTCCCGTCCGCAAGATGCTCGGCGACGTTCTCGGAGGTTCTCCCCCACATCGCGATCTCGAAGTCGTGTATCGCCCCCGCGCCGGTCGTCGCCACGGCCGTGACGACTCCCCTCTGCATCAGGTCGATGAGAAGGCGCGACAGACCGCACTTCACGACGTGCGCGCCGAACATCACTACGACCGTGCCGCCCTCCCTCGCCGCACCCGCCAGCGCTCCGACTGCCCGCCTGAAGTCCGTTCCGGCGAACAGGTCGGGCATTACCCTCAGAAGGCCCGACACGTCGGGCGCTCGCTCGTCCGGAACAACGAAGCTCCCGACCTCGATCAAGCCGCCCCGCTCCTCGATCGACACGCGGCGGAGCCGCGACAGGTCGGCTTCTCTGTGGCGCGAAGGCATGACTCCTCCTCTTGTGCTGGACTACTGGTGGACGTCCGCGTAGTCGAAATCCGTCAGAACGGCGGTGATGGAACCTACCACGATCTTGCTCTTCATGAGAACGGGAATGCGCGCCGCGTCATCGGTCAACCACACGGTCAGTCTACCCTGGTGGCTGAAGAGGCCGGCGCCCCGCATGACGGGCTCAACAACCAGGCAATCGAATCGGCCGACGGGCACTTTGACACGCTCCTTCCGGAGCACCTTGATCTCAAGGGGGTAGTTCTTCCTGTCCGCATGGTTCTCGATGAATGTCGACCGGCCTACGGTGAGGTCCATCATGCGCACGTAGTAGAGCGACGAGAGGATGTCCTGCGCTCCGACGGATATCGGGACGAGCCGGTCGCCCCGCTTCGGGTAGAGCGCGACGTGCCTGTCTTGGTCGAACAGCACGACGTCGTGCGCCCGGAAGTCGCCCTCGCGGAGGCGCTTCTCGAACCGGCGCGGGACGAGCTCCCTGGTGTCCAGGTAGGACTCGGCAACGTCCCTCACTCTGAAGAACGCGGAGAAGAACGAATTCGACTCCGCCACTGAGACGACACGGTAGCACTCGTAGCCTCGCTCCGTCACGGTCTCCGGTATGCCGAGTGTGGCGGTCCCGGCGCTGATGAACCCGTACTTGATCTCGAACGTCAGTCTCTCTCCCACGCCGAAGGGCGGCACCCCGATCTCACCGTCAGGACCGAGCGCCGCGCGGCCGCCGGCCGCCCCCACGGGAGTCAACGCTGAAGCGACGGGCAGGGCCGCAAGCAGCGCGACGCACAGAAACGCCGCTCCGCCCGGCGCACGCCTCCGTCTGTGCTCCGCTCGTGCTCTCATCTCTCGTCCTCCGGCTTCCACGCCTGTCTCGCATCAAGGACCCAGCGCACAGCCGCGCCGAGGTCCGGAACGTGGGCCGCCACACTGAGGCCGCGTTCGCGCGCCAGCTCGAAGTGCGCGGCGCCCTTGCCTGTCATCACGAGGACAGCGGGAATGCCGGCCCTGTTGGCGAACTCGACGTCCGTTATCTGGTCACCGATCATGGTCGACTGCGCTACATCGATGTCCAGGTCGCGAACGGCAAGTTCCAGCATCCCTAAGGCCGGCTTCCGGCAGGTCGCATCGCGTGTGTACCGCTCGACCGTCCCGTCAGGGTGGTTGGGGCAGTAGTACGCGCCGGAAAGCCGGGCGCCCTCGGCCGAGAGCAGCGATTCAGTGGCGGCGTGCACGGCCGCCATATCCTCCTCGCTCATTAGACCCCTGGCGACCCCCGACTGGTTGCTGATTATCACGGCGAGTACCCCGGCCTCGTTGAGTTCGCGAATGGCGACGGCGGCGCCGTCGATGAGCACCACGTCCTCGGGGCGTGTTACGTAGCCGCGCTCCGAGGTGATGGTGCCGTCCCTGTCGAGAAACGCTGCCGCTCTAGTTCTCATCCGTACGATGCCTTCCGCGACCACCTCGCCCACGCGGCGCACCCGCGCTTCCGAGAGCCATCAAGGAAAAGAACAGCATGCCCGGTTCCGCGTCCGTTGTCACGGAGAACACGCCGTCCACGAGCAGAACGACCACGCCGCCCAGGGCACCGACCGAGACTGCCCGCTCAAGCCCGCGCGTCAGCCTGCAGGCCCGCACGATGCCTACTAGACCCAATACCATAAACACGGCGAGCGTTCCAGCACCCAGAACACCGGTCTCGCAGGCCGTGTGCAGCCAGGTGTTATGGGCGTTCATCTGGTGGAGGTCGCCGCGCTCGTCGCTGTAGATGACGCCCAGTTGCCCGTAGCTCCCGAGACCGTGCCCCAGCACCGGGCGGTCCAGCACCAGATCCATGGTCTCGCTCCACACGGCCGCGCGAATGCCGACCGAACGGCTCCCGGGCGACAGAGCTCCGCTCAGGCGCGCGCCCGGATTCGCCGCGGCGAACAGCAGGATCGCCGCGACGGCAGCAGCCGCAATGACGAACGCATACCGGCGGCGCCTCAGTGCGGTCGCTACCGTCACGACCAGCCCGACCAGCGCCCCGAGCAGCGGGCCGCGCGACTTCGTCATCAGAAGAGCCAGACCCGAGGAACCTGCCGCGAACGCCCAGAGCGGTCCCGCGAGCGTAGAGGCGAACTCCTCCACCAGCATCGCCACCGCAAGCACCAGTGCCGTCCCCAGATACTCGGCGGACGGCACCGCGTTCTCGATGGACCCCAGCACGAGCCGGAGGTACGGCCCCTGCATGTAGGACACGTACGCGAGCACCGAGGCCAAGGCGGCCCCGGACACTACGGCCACCGCGAACAGCAACCCCCGCGTTCGACGGGCACACGCATCCGCGACCAGTATGAAGGGAACGACCGTCATCCCGAGCGTGAAGAGCTCCCCCGGCCTGCGAAGGCCGGGCTCGGCCGCGACGATGGACAGGGCGGCCGCCGCGACGTACGCGAGAAGCGCCACGGCCGCGGCCCTGCCGGGCATGTGCGGTCTCGTGCCACAGACGAGCTTCCCCGTGAACCCAAGAACCGCGATCGCGAGCCCGATGCTCTTCATCGCCTCAGAGAAGGGAAGCCCGAACAGGAGGACCACGAGACCGAACGACTGCAGGCCGTCCAGGAATCCGACGGCGCGATCGCGCCCCCCCGCTCCCGGCGACGAAATCACCTGGGACCCTCCTTCCGGCCGCCCGAGGAGAGCATGTCACTCACGCGGCGGAGGGCCTCCTCCGCCCGACCCTCCCACGTGCAGGAGAAGCCGAACTCGACCCTCTCCCGAACCCGGTCCGGGTCGCCCGTCTCCACCAGCGCCTTCACTATCTCCTCGGCGAAACCAGAGGCTGTCGTGGCCGTGCACACCAGCGTGCCGTGCTCCCCGGCCGCGGGGAACGGGGTCGCCACCACGGGTTTCCCACAGAGCAGGAACTCGTACATGACGATGGGGTCGCAGTTCCGCGAGGACTCCCCATCGACCAGAGGCAGGATCCCCACGTCGGCGGCCGCCACGTACCACGGGAAATCGGCGTAGGGCTTGCGTCCCACGACCGTGACATTGGCCGGCAAGCGCCCCCGCGAGATGCGCCCGGCCGTGGGCCCGACCAGAACGATGTTCCAGTCCGGCCGCAAGGCCGCAAGCTCGAACGTGAGGCCCGCGTCGAACCACGAGTACGCGGCCCCGCCGAACAGCACGACCGGCCCGTCGAGGGAGCCGAGTTCGCGCGGCGTGTGTCGAGGAGCGCGCAGGCTCTCGAGGAACGCCTCGAGCGGGGCGTCCGGATCGCCGGTCAGCACGCTCGAGAAGTGCCTCCTGTCCGCAGCGTTGGGCAGGCGGTAGACGTGGCCGGCCGAACCGCGCGCTCTCAGGAGTTCCTCCGATGCCACGAAGACCAGATCGCAGGCGGCAATGTGCTCCCGCTCGAGCTCCCTGGTGCGCGGGGGGTTCGAGCTCACCGCCGCCGGATCGTCCGCCGCCTGGTAGACGACCAGCGACGCATGGAGACCGGCGGAGCACGCCGCGTGCTCCGGTGCGAAGGTCCAGACCACCGGATCCGTGAGTTCGAGCGCGCGCGCGGCCCGCGCTACGCGCCCCGTCAGTCGACCGTACCTGGCAAGCGACCGGTCCGGACTGGAACTTACCGCCACGTCCACGGGTGACAGGACCCACAGGTTGTCCGCTTCCTGCCGAAGGCCGCGCAGTTTGGGCCACCTCCGCCTCCGCCCCAACACCGAGAACACGTCTATGGGCGGGTCGACGTACAGGACCCGCCGCGACCGGGCGAACACCGACATCAGGTGCTGCTTGCTCGTCGGAAGACCGGTCCAGTGGTTGGTCGACAGACAGATGATGTCGAATCCGGAAACGCCGTCGCTCACCGGCTCGCCTCCTCGCTCAGCAATGACTCCAGGGCGTGTAGAACCTCGCCGACCGTGATCGCATCCATGCACGTGCCGTTCGGTCTCACACACTTCTTCTGCGAACAAGGACTGCACGCGAATTCCTTCCACAGGACCCGCGACGGCGCGCCTCTCGGCCCGAAGTGCTCGGGTGTGTTCGGTCCGAAGAGGCCGATCACGGGTGTGCCAACCGCCGCGGCGATGTGCATCGGCCCGCTGTCGCTCCCAACGAATGCGCGCGCCTCTTCCAGGACTCCCGCGAGCCCCCGCGGGCTCGTTCGCCCAGCGAGGCTCACTGCCGCGCCTGAGGACGACGCGACCGCCGCCTCGGCCAGCCCGGCATCGTCGCTCGACCCCAGAACGACCGACGCAAGACCCAGGCGTTCGCGGGCCAGCGCCGCCAGTTCGCCGAAGCGCTCGGGACGCCACCTCCTGAACGGCCAGTTCGCGCCCGGGGACAGTGCGAGCACGCCCGAGCCCGCGTCGACTCCCACGTCAGCGAGCAGGGCGCCGGCCGCCGCCCTTTCCTCGTCCGTCAGGTACATGCGCGGCGCCGGGGCGCTCGAGGTTGCTCCGAGCGGTTCGACGGTCGTGAGCAGGTGGTCCACCACGTGTCCCGTGGCTCGGTATGGCGTCCGGCGGTCCAGCAGGAACCCCATCCCCGCGTGATTGACGCCGACCCTGAACGCCGGATCGGCCGCAAGGACCATCCAGGAGCTCCGCTGGTCTCCGGTGAGGTCCACCGAGAGCGAGAACCGCCGCCTTCTGAGCTCACGAGCCAGGCGCCAGATCCAGAGCGGGCTGTGGTAGTGGTCGACGTTGTCGTAGACCATTACCTCATCGACGTACGGATTTCCGGTCAGGATATCCGCGCAGCGCTTCTTCACGAGAACGGTCAACCCGGCGTCTGGAAACCGCCGCCCGAGCGCCTCGATGACGGGCGTGGAGAGAAGCACGTCCCCTATGAAGTAAAGGCGGATGACCAGAATGGACTCGACCGACTCCGGATGGAACCTGCGGGCCACGTCATTGCTCCCGGGTGAGGGTCTCGAACAGCTCCTCGAACCTGTCTATCATCTGGTCGAGCGAGAACTCCGCGCGCGCGCGCGCCGCCGCGTCCCTGCCCAGTCGTGTGGCCAGGTCCGGGTCAGACAGAACCCGGAGCAGAGCGTCCGCCGCGTCGTCCGCGGCGCCGATTGGCACGAGAAGGCCGTGGCGCCCGTCCCCGATGAGTTCCGGCACTCCGGCCACGCGCGTGGCGACGACCGGCGTCCCGGCGACCATCGACTCGAGAACGACGTGCGGCATCCCCTCGCGCGAGCTCATGACCAGCACGGCGTCGGCCGCATCGAGCACGGCGGGGATATCGTCTCGGTGACCCGCGAGCACCACGGATCCATCGGGAAACCCCAACGCCTCCTCCCGAAGCCTGTCCTCCAGCTTGCCCGCGCCGACCACGAGCAGCCTGGCGCGAGGCAGCTCCACAAGCAGCCTCCTGAACGCGTCGAGGGCGACTTCATGCCCTTTGTCCACCACCAGACGCCCGATGATAGCAACGAGTGGAGCGTCACTCGGGATCGAGAGCCCCGCCCTGAGGGCGCCGCCCCCTCCCGATGGCACCCTCGAGGGGTCAATGCCGTTCGGTATCACCGACACTCTCGAGGCCGGCACGGTCCCCGCGCCCACGAGTTCATCGCGTATCGCCCCGCAGTTCGCCACTACGTGAGTCAGGCAGCGCCCGTAGACGTGCCGGTTGATGGCCGACTCCTTGACCGGCAGCGTCAGGCCGCGACGCTCGACCACAGTGCGAAGCCCCGCGAGCCGGGCCGCCGCGCAGCCGAGCCGCACTCCCCGTTGGATGTTCACGTTGAGAATCTCTACGCGGTGACGCCGCAGCCACCACGCCAGCCTGATGATGGAATCGAGGTCGGCGTCGCCGCGCATCGGCAGCTCGAGGACGCGGCGCCCTGACGCACGGACATTCCCGGCAAGAGCGCTTCCCGTCCTCGCAGCGACCGAGACGTCGTGGCCGCGCGCCGCAAGCCCATCGGTGACCTCAAGGAGCCACCGCTCTCCCCCTCCAAGTGCCCGCATCGAGTTGACGAGCATCACGCGCACGTCTCGACCCCCACTTGACTCAGGATGGACGACAGCCGTCCGGCGAACGCTTCCCGGGAGAATGTCTCGACCGCGCGCTCCCGCCCGGCACGGCCCATGCGCGCCGCCGTCTCCGGGTTGGACAGCACGGCCAGAATGCCCCTCGCGAGAGCGTCGGCGTCCCCCGGAGGCACGAGCACGCCCGTCGTCCCCCCCGCGACCAACTCCGGCACCACACCGACCTCGGTCGCGACGACCGGACGCCCCGCAGCCATGTACTCGGACACGGCCCTGGAGTTCTCCTCGCTTCCAAGGGAAGACGAGACGCACACGTCGGCCTCTGCCAGGATCGCCGGAACGTCGTCGCGCCTCCCCGCGAACACGACCGAGCCCGACAGCCCCAGGACCTCCGCCTGACGCATGAGCGCCTCGGGCTGCCCGGACCAGGCCTCGCCGACAAGCACGAGGCGGGCGCCGGGCATTTCACGCGCCACCTCTGCCATGGCCTCGAGAAGCACGCTGTGTCCCTTGACGGGGGCCAGTCTGGCGACGTCGACGACGACCGGGGTCGACGCGTCGACCCCGAAATCGGAGGCGAGCACACCCGAGGACCCAGAGGACCTGAAGACGTGCACGTCGACCGGTAGGAGTATCCTGTGCACACGCTCGCGGGAAACACCCGTCCGCTCGACCACCCAGTCTCTCACGCGCCTGGACGATGCGATCACGACCCTGGTGCACCTGCGATAGAGGAATCGGTTGAGCGGGTGCCCCTTGGGCCGGCCGGCGCCCCCGCGCAGGTGGATGAGGGGCGCCCTGCTCCCGACGGCAAGCGCCGCGATCAGGTGCGCGGACGATCTCGATGAGTGGACGAAGTCCGGGCGGACCTCGTCGACGAGCCGCGAGGTCCACCTGACGTCCGCAAGGAAATCGGCCGGAGAGGAGGATGGCCTCGCGCCCGGCATGCGACGGACATCCGCCTCGGAGACCAAAGGCGCTGCCACGAGATCGGGCAGTGGACAGGCGAAGGTCACGTCTACGCCCATGGCGGCCTCCGCGCGCGCGAACTCGACCGCGTACTCGGCCTCGGCCGTCCAGATGAGCGAATCGGTGACTACCAGCGCGCGCAGGCCCCGCTCAGTTCTCACGGAGCACCTCCAGTGCCGCCGCAACCGCCTTCGAGGCGTCCAGCGACTCCATGCAAACGAAGTCACCTCGCGGGCACCTGTCGCTCCCGTGCGACCCGCACGGTCGGCACTCGAGCTCGGTCTCGACGATGCGGGCGCGGTCTGTATAGGGCGCGTAACCCTGAGCAGGCACCGTCGGGCCGAAGACCGCCACTACGGGAGTTCCCGTTGCGGCCGCTATGTGCGCAGCAGCCGAGTCGTTGGAAAGCACGAGCTTCGCCCGCTTCACGAGCGCGATGAGCTCTCCCAGCGGCAGGCACCCTGACAGATCCACCGCGACGGCGTCCATCAGCTCTCGCACTGAAGCACAGACCTCTCTGTCAGCGTCGGATCCGACCAGCACGACCGTCGCCGCGGTCTCTCGAGCTAGCTCGTCAGCGGCCCTCGCGAATCGCCCGGGCGGCCAGCGCTTCGTGGCCCAACGGCTTCCCGGCGCTACCACGATGAGGCCGGCGTCACTCCGGACGCTCCGCTCCACGAGCGCCGCCGTAAGGCCAGACTCCGTTCCTTCCGGCGCGCGCAGAGCGAAGGGCAGACGGCCCCCCGGTAGCTCAACGCCCGCTCCCGCCGCCAGCCCCGCGACCCTCTCCACTTCGTGCTCATCGGTGCGGTACGAGAGCGTACTAGTCAGAAGCACGCGTCCTCCGCTGACGTCAAAGCCGACCCGCCGGGGCACGCCGGCGAGAGCGGCAAGAAGAACGCTCTGGAACGATCGGTGCGGTATCAGCGCGACGTCGGGCCGAAGCCTTCGCACCTCCCCCACCGCCCGCAGAAGACCCCGCACTCCCGAGTCGCCCCCGCGCTTGTCGTACGTGATGACCTCGTCCACGAGCCCCTGGCCCAGAACGAGCTCCGGCCCCGGGGGCGACAGGAGCGCCCCCAGCCAGGACACGCGTGGACTGTCCCGGAGGATCATAAGAAGGGGAACTGCCAGGACAACATCCCCGAGGTATGCCGTCTGGATGACCAGGCATCTCACTGTCCGCCTCCAACAGACGAGAGAAGCGAACGCGCGGCCGCGAGCACGTCGTCGCACCCGATGGCCGTCATGCAGTCCCAGTGGCCGAGGTGACAACGCCGGCCGCCGTAGAATGTGCAGGCACTGCACGACAGATCTTTGTAGACGAGGGCGTGTCCCTCGAAGTCGAACTGGCCGGGATCCGTCGGCCCGAACAGGGCCACGGTCGGGACGTCCAGAGCTCTGGCCATGTGGGTCGGGCCGCTGTCGTTCCCAACGTAGATGCGCGCCCGAGAGATGACCGCCGCCATCTGCCCCAGGGTGGTCTCCGCCGCCCCGTTCACTGCGCCGGACCCCGCGTCGCCCGCGATCCGTTCGCAGAGCTCGCGCTCCGCCTTCGAACCCAGGAGGACCGCCCGGAGACCCAGCTCACGGACGACGCTTGTCGCCAGCTCGGCGAACCTCTCCGCGGGCCACCGTTTCGTCGCCCAGATCGACCCGGGCACGAGGACCGCATACGCATCCGAACCGACGCCCAGACCGCTCAGTGTCGCCCGACCGACTTCGTCGTCCCGGTCGCTGACGTGGAGCCGGGGGCGCGTGTAGGGAGCGTCGATGCCGAGCGGCACGAGCGCGTCCAGATAGCGCTGCACCAGCAGCTTCGACGCACGGAAGGGACGCCTGAGCAGCCGCACCCGCACCGCGTCCCGAAGCTCGCGCTTGTGGTAGGCGGTCCGGACGGGGATTCGGGCCGCGCGGAGAATGCGCGCCGTTCTCGCATTCCTGTGCAGGTCGACGACGGCCGAGTAGCGCGCATCTCGTATCTCACGAACGAGCGACGCCATCCCACCGCTCGATGACATATCGAGCAGGTGGACGTGCGACAGCGCGGGATGTGACGCAACGAGGTCACGGAACTGCGCCTTCACAGCGTAGCCTATCGCGGCGCCGGGGAAAGACTCCCTGAGAGCGGCAACGACGGGCTCGGTCAGAACGACGTCTCCCACCGAGCTCAGTCTGACCACGAGGACGCTGTTCATCGCCCGTCTGTCACTCGTCGCGCGAATGCTCTCCTGGCCGCTCGTCCTGGTCGTTTCTGAACTGCATGTCGTAGAGGTGCCGATAGAGGCCTTCCAGACTCATGAGGTCTTGGTGCGTGCCGGTCTCGCTGATGGTCCCTTCATCCAGCACGACGATCCTGTCGGCGTTTCTCACCGTCGACAATCTGTGGGCGATCACAAGAACGGTCCTTCCTCTGAGGAGGCGCTCGATCGCCTCCTGCACGAGCCGCTCGGACTCGGTGTCGAGCGAAGACGTCGCCTCGTCCAGGATCAGGACCGGGGGGTTCTTCAGGATGGCGCGGGCTATGGCGATGCGTTGGCGTTCACCGCCGGAAAGCATCACGCCGCGCTCCCCTATCTCGGTGTCGTAGCCGTCCGGCATCGCCGAGATGAAGCCGTGGGCGTTCGCCGCCTCAGCCGCCGCGATCACCTCCTTGTCGTCGGCCCCCTCGAGACCGTACGCGATGTTGTTCCGCACGGTGTCGTTGAAGAGAATCGTCTCCTGCGTCACTATGCCCAGAAGCCGCCGCAGCGACTTCAGGTCCACGTCGCGCAGGTCGACGCCGTCGATCGTCACGCGGCCGCCCGTGGGATCGTAGAACCTCGCCAGGAGGTCGAGCAGGGTCGATTTACCGGCTCCACTGGGGCCGACTATCGCCACCACCTGTCCCCTGGCCACGGTCAGGTCGATGTTGTGAAGCACGTCGCCGCCGGTCCCGTAGCTGAAGTGGACTCCCTCGAACGATATCCGGTCGCTGAACCCCTCGACCACCTTCCCGTCCACGGGTCCAACGACGGACGGCTCGGTGTCGAGCACGTCGAAGACCCTGCCGCCCGCGGCAAGGCCGATCTGGAGGTCGTTGTTGGCGCGCGACACCTTCCTGAGCGGCTGGAGCGCCGACAGTACCGAGCCGAGGAAGACAAGGAACCAGTCCGGGGAGACCTCGCCCCCGAGAATGACCTGTCGGCCTCCGTACCAGAGGATGATGACCACGCCTACGACACCGAGGTACTCGACGAGTGGTCCCGCCGCGGCACTCAGAACTTCCAGTCTTATGGAGGTGCGGAAGTAGCTCCACGTGTGCCGGAAGAAGCGTTCCTTCTCGTAGTTCTCCATCCCGAATGCCTTGACCACGCGCATGCCGGCGATCGACTCCTCCAGCGTTGACGTGATGTCGGCCATTCTCTCCTGAAGCCTGGCGCTTCTCTTCCTGAGCCTGCGCCCGATCAGCACCATCAGAAGGACGATCGGAGGCAGCACGACGAGCGTGATGAGCGCTAGTCTCCAGCTGATCCAGACCGCGAGCCCGAGGTAGAGGACCGCAAGGAGCACCTCCCTGAACAGGTTCGCGAAGGTCGCCACGAGCGCCTTGCGCACCAGCATCACGTCGTTGGTGATCCGTGATATCAGCTGCCCGGTGCGCTGCCCGTGGAAGAACGACAGAGAGAGTTCGTTCAGATGGGAAAACAGCGCGTTTCGGATGTCGCGGATGACGCGCTGCTCGACCGTCACCATCAGGAACGTCTGGAGGTACCCGAAGATCGATTTCACGAAGAAGAGCATGAGGAACGCGATACATATCTTCCCCAGCGCCTCGCCCGCGGTCCCACTGGCGAAGAAGGCGAGAATCCGCGCCTTGGACTTCTCCTTGAGCCCGCCCACGGACGGGAGGTCACTGCCCACGGACGGGAGGTCACCGACGACGGACAGGGAGAGGTCGCCGCCCGGCTCCGACGCGGGCGCATCCGGCTCCAACGCGGGCGCATCCCCCGCCACGAGGGTCTGCTCGTCGAAGAGCACGTTCATGAAAGGGAGGATCATCCCGAGCGAGACGGTCGATAGGACGGCGAAAATCGCCATGCACACCAGCGCCGCCACGAGGCGCCGCCAGTACGGTCTCACGTATCCCATCAACCTGAGGAAGAGATGCATGAAGCTCCGCCCGTCAGTCCGCGGCCGTCAGGAGGACCGCCTGAGTCCGTTCGATGAACTCCTGGATCGGGAACCGCTCGCCCGGCCTGAGCTCGACGATCTCGAAGAAGCTGGAGTCAGGGAACGCGGCGTCCCTGACCTCGACGGGGGTCATGAGAGACACGGGCGGTATTCCCATCGCCACGGCGAAGTAGACAAGATCGGTATTGCTCGCCACGAAGAGGTCGCACTGTCCCAGCAGGCTGACGACGTCTCTCATCCGCCGCGGCTGGACCACGATGGGCTCTCTCGAGAGCATCGACTCGAGCTTCCCGATGAGCCAGTGGTGCTCGGGCGCCGTCAGGAGGATGGCTCTCGCCTGGTAATC
>JAUWLR010000016.1 GCA_030613615.1 Candidatus Eiseniibacteriota bacterium | reverse complement strand
AAGAGGCCCGAGCGGGAGAACCTCGCGAAGTGTCGGAAGGGACAGTTCGAGGGACTTCGGGAGGAGATCGGGACGAACCCCGAGAAGGACCCAGACTACGGTCCTTCGAGGATCCACCCGACGGCCGGGGCGATCGCCGTGGGTGCGAGGCCGTTTCTCATCGCCTACAACATCAACCTGGGGACCGCCGACCTCTCGGTCGCCAAGGCGATCGCGAAGTCGATCCGCCACTCGGGCGGCGGCCTCCGGTACGTCAAGGCGCTGGGCTTCGAGATCAAGGACCGCGGCATTGTTCAGGTCTCGATCAACATGGTCAACTTCAAGGGGACGCCGCTCTTCCGCGCGTTCGAGATGGTCAGGAGTGAGGCCGAGCGGTATGGAGTGCCTGTCATAGGCAGCGAGGTGGTCGGGCTGGTGCCCGCCGAAGCGCTGATCGACTGCGCTGAATTCTACCTGAGGCTTGAGGACTTCCAGAGGGACCAGGTACTGGAGAACCGCCTTTCGGAAGACGGGAGCGACGAATGACCGATTTGAGCGAATTCCTGGGAGAGCTGGCGTCCGATTCCCCGACGCCGGGCGGCGGGAGTGTGGCCGCGCTGTGCGGCGCGCTCGGGGCCGCGCTGAACTCAATGGTGGCCAATCTGACCATCGGGAAGAAGAAATACGCGGACGTCGAGAAAGAGATGAAGAAGACGCTCGCCGGTGCGGAGACGCTGCGGCTTGAGCTCACCCAGATGATCGATGAGGACGCCGCCGCGTTCAACAAGTTCATGGCGGCGCTCAAGATGCCGAAGGAGACCGAGGCGGACAAGGCGTCGCGGAAGACAGCTCTTCAGCAGACGCTGGTGGACGCGGCCACGGTCCCGCTGGCCGTGATGGAGATGTGCGTGGGCGTGATTCGGCTGGCTGTTCCGGTCGCGGAGCACGGGAACGTGAACGCGGTGTCCGACGCCGGCGTCGCGGCCCTCGTTGCGCGAGCCGGCGTGCACGCGGCGGGGCTGAACGTCCGGATAAACGTCGGAGGCATCCGGGCGGAGGAGCACCAGGAGTTCGCCAGCAAGGCAGCGGCCGCGATCATCGATCTCGGCAGGGAGGCCGACCTCGCCTGCGAGGAGGTCATGAAGATCGTGCTCCCGAAGATTTCCTAGAGAGGGGAGGACTCACCTTGCGACGTTCGACACTGCGGCCGTCGGCTAGCTTTCTGGCGACTGCTCTTGCCGTGGCCACGCTGTTGGCCTCCGGCTGTTCGTGCCGCGTGCCCGAGGTCGAGCCGGTCTCGGACGAGACCCGGGTGACCTACTCCACGGACGAGCAGCCGATGAGCTCGCTGGACCTGGTGGAGGCGGCGGTCAGGTCCGGAGCTCTGGAGTACTCGACCGGACTTCTGTACAAGGTCTACGCGATGTTCGACCCCAGCAGTCTTCCTCCTGAGTACGAGAGCGCCGTGCCGTCCAAGTGCGGGACGCCGCTGATCATGGAGGTGCAGCGCAACTGGAATCTGATCTCGCCGGACGATCGGGCCGAGATCTCGCAGTACATAGAGCCCATCGGGATGCCCGGCGAAACGGGCACTCAGCTGGACGACGTCACCCCGGACCGTCTCGACTATGAGCGAGAGAAACTCGACTGATCCCGGTAGATCCGGGCACGCTCTCTGGACCTCGGAGACGGCCGCCACGGCCATCTTCGTCGCCCTGGCGGCCGCGCTGGGGTTCCTTCTTCTGTCCGTTCCGAACGTCGAACTCGTGACGTTCACGGTCTTCGCATCGGGCGTGGTCCTCGGGCGCTGGCGCGGCGCCCTGGTCGGGGCGCTCGCGATGGCCATCTACTCCGGATTCAATCCGTACGGCTCGGGACTCGGCATCCCGACCATGTTCGCGGCCCAGCTCGCGGCCTCGGCGTTCGCCGGACTGATGGGTGGCATCACGGCTCCCCTGTGGCGGGGCCGCGCCGCCGAGAGAGCCCCGATCCCGGGACAGCGGTTCGACCCGCCCTCGACCGGCCGCGCTGTCGACGGTCGGCGGGGCCTGCCACTGCTCGCCGGCGGAATGGGACTCGCCCTGACCGCCGTATACCAGGCCGCCGTCATAGTAGGTCTGGCAGTGATGAGTCCTGAGTTCCGCACCGGAGCGCTTGCCGTGCTCCTCTCGAACGCCCTTTTCTCCAGCGTGCATCTTGTGTCCAACACGATCGTGTTCGCAGTGCTGGCGCCGACCGTTCTCCCGAAGGTTGTGCGGCTGGCCGGCCAGCGGACGACTGACGCCGGCACCCGAACCCCGAGCGCTCCGGGAGCCTGTGGAGGGAACGAATGACACTCCGCGCGCACCTCAGGCCTCCCGTTGCTCTTGCCACGTCTGTGATCGCCCTCCTGCTCATCGCGCCCCCGGCGGCACTCGCCGAGGAGGTGGGTGTTGAGCCCCCCTCGCAGTCCCCGCCCGATTCCGCGGCGTTCGTCCAGGAAGAGCCTGCTGTCGTGAAGGCGCCGGCGCGCGGTGGTGACATCAGGCGCGTGCGCGCCTCGGGAGCGGTTGCGGCAGTGGCGCCGCCGCCGGGCGTGAGGTGCGTCGGAAGCGGGTGGGACGGACATCGTGTGTCACTCGCGCGCGGAGCGGCCCCCGCCGCGCTGACCGAGGTGACGCTGCGCGGCCGCCCCGCCGACGATTGGGTCGACGGAGGTCTCGATCTTCTGGCCGTCTCCTCTCCGGCCGCCGGCGTCGTTTTGACACCGAACGGCCCTGATTTCTCGGTCTGGCCCGTCTACACGGCGGAGTGGCCCGGTGTCCTCCTGGGCGGTGAGGCGCCGCTCGTGATCGACCAGAGGCCGCTGCGTCGCCCCGGGACGGTTCCGTTCTCGCGACTGACGATGGCGTCCGGGTCCTTCGGGCGGTCGCTTCTTGCGGTCGAGTTCGGCCGGCACTTCAGCGGCGGCAGCGCTGTCACCTGCTTCTTCGAGACGGAGGACGGCCGGGGTCCGTCGGTCGGGGGAGACTACGGCTTCGACCGGACCGGCGGCTCGGTGCTTCTGCCCGTTCGGGACGGGTGGGTCGCTGAACTCGGGGGAACGAGAACGTCGATGAGCCGTTCGCGGCCCGCCCCGGATGCTGCCCTTCCATCGCTCTCGAGAGAGCGTGTTCGCACCGACCTCTTCGTTCGGGGTTCCACGGGGAATACGCACGTGGAGCTCTTCCACACGCAGTCGTGGCTGGAGTCCGGCTCGCCCGGCCCCGAGGCCAGGGCGGAGCTCGACGGGCTGTCGGCCCGCGTCTCCGACCTCGGTCCGGTCGATACGGTCACGGTTATGCTCGAGCGCCGCGAGGTGGCGGGGGCGCTTGTGTCGGAGACGCAGAAGGCCGTGAGCTTCAGGGCGGATGTCGCGGAGGGATACCGACTGGGGCCGAACTCGCTCTCGGTCACAGCGGGGGTGCATGCGCTGGGCGACCACGTCCTCCCGCGGGCGGGCGCCGTTCTCGCAGGCGAGCGCTCTCGCCGCGACGCCTGGTCAATTGAGGCTTCGCTCCGGGGGCGACATCCCACCGCTCTCGAGCTGGCGCTCGAGCCCAGGTCACTGCCGGGGCTCGTCGGGACGGACGCGCTGGTCGGAGGAAACGCCCGGGTCGAGCCCGAGCGCGCGGCGACCCTTAGCGCGACGTACTCACGACAGGATATTCTCGAGGGTGCGGGCGTTCGCGGTGAGATCCTGCGCGTGCTCGGTCCCATCGTCCTGGACGAGTACGCCGCCTCCTGCTTCGCCCCGGTCAACGTCGCGGACGAGACCGGGGGAGCGCTGTCGGTCTGGGCGGCGGCGGGCGACACTTCGTTCCTGAGCGGAGCGCTCGACGTCTCCTTCGTGGGTCTGGATGCTGCGGGCGCGCTCAACAGCCTGACCCCGGTGCCGTACGTCTCAGCGGAAGCCAGCGGCTCGGTGCCCGTGTGGCTCTTCAAGGACTACTTGCGCATGCGCATCACGGCGTCGCTGGAGTACGAATCGGGTCTGGCGCGCGGCCCCTGGCGCGGACTCGTGGACGACACTCGTGCGTCGCTTTCGCTCATCGCCACGGGCACCGCCGGCTCGGCGCGCTTCTTCTTCGTCGTGGCGGACGTGCTGTCGACCGATAGCGGACGCATCCCGGGCATGGAGCCGGGCGGGACCACGGTCGCCGCCGGCTTCTCGTGGCGCTTCATCGACTGACACCCTCCCCGCGGCCCCTTCTGCCCCCACGGCCAAGCTCCCTCAACTTTGATTTGCATTGCGTTTTGCAATCCGTTAGATTCTAGATTCCGGGACGGGAGGATGGGATGAGGGGCGTATTTACCCGCGAGGAGCGGGCGGTCGTGCTGTTCCTGGCGGTGTCGCTTCTGGTCGGGTCAGCAGTGGTGCGGGTGGGAAGGGTGTTCCCCTCCGCGATTCCGGACTTCGGCGGGGCGTCCGGCCGGCGCGGGCAGGCGTCTGCTGTCGATGCGCTGCCGACGTGGCCGGTCGACGTCAATACTGCGGGTGTGGACGACCTGGTTCGTCTGCCGGGTATCGGTCCGGTGCGGGCTGCTGAGATCGTGCGTCGGCGCGAGCTCAGCGGTGGATTCTCCACGCTGGAGGAGCTGCTCGAGATCAAGGGCATAGGGCCCGTGACTCTCGATGGTCTCAGGGACAAGGCGACGGTGGGCGGGGGCGCTGCGTCGTCGGCCGACTCCGGCCGTGCGACGGACGCATCCGTACCCTGACGTGGCAGGCGCGAGACGGGAGGGACTTCTCGTGAGAAAGAGTTTCCCACGGACCAAGACGGTCATCGCTGCAAGATTCCTCATAGCCGCCGTCATCGTTCTGACCGCCCTGATCGGTGGCTCGAGCGTGGCGCGTCATGCCATCGTGGTCCTTGGCATCATCGCCGCAGCACTCACCGCCGTGTATGTTCTCTGGCATGCGGTGGGTGGTCGCCCCGACATGTTTCTGCTTGTGCAGTGCACCGTTGATATCGTCTTCATAACGCTCGTGTCCTACTTCTCGGGGGGCCTCGGCAGTCCGTTCAAGCTCCTGTACTTTCTTCCGGTGATAGTTGTGGCCGGACGGCTCGGGCTGCGCCCGGGGCTGGCCGTGGCCGGGGGCGCCGTGGCCGGCCACGTCGTGCTGGCGCTGACCGGTTCGTCGTCCTGGAACTACCTGATGGAGTCGGGCGCCGTGGCGGAGATCGTCATAGTGCTTCTCTCGTTGTTTCTCGTCGCCCTGCTCGCGGGCCACCTCGCACGCAAGGCGGGCGAGAGCGAGGACCGATTGGAGCTCACGCGCTCGGAACTCGACACGGCGGAGCTCCGGATCGCCGACATCCTCGACGGCATCAGCAGCGGGCTCGCTCTCGTAGACAGTTCAGGGTCGGTCGCTTACCTGAACAGGGCGGGTGAGACAATTCTCGGGCTCTCAGGAGCGGGCTCGGGGGGCGCCGAGTACAGGATCGTGTTTGCCGACGTGCCCGCGTTCTGCGAGCGGATCGCCGCGGCCCTGGATGCCGGTCGTCCTGAGGCGCGGGTGGAATTCTTCATCAAACGAAAGGGCGGTGGCAGCACCCCCGTGGGTCTCTCCACCTCGATACTCAGGAGCGATGAGGGGGAGGAAAGGGGAGTGATCGCCATCTTCCAGGATCTGACCAAGGTACGTCAGATGGAGGAGCGGCTCCGGCACGACGACCGCCTCTCCGCGCTGGGTGAGTTCGCGGCGGGCGTCGCACATGAGATACGGAATCCGCTCTACGCCATCAAGGGGTCGATAGACCTCCTCAAGGAGACCATCGAGCCCACGGGTGACGAGATCAAGCTGATCGAGCTGGTCTCGCGCGAGGCCGACAGGCTCAACACGCTCCTTCAGGACGTGCTGCAGTACGGCAAGATGGAATCGGGGGAACGCGAGAGCGTGCGGCTCGACGTGCTCCTCCGAGAGGTCGCCGAACTCGCCGGCCAGCATCCGGCAATGACACCGACCACAGATCTCGTCGTCGACGTGACGGACCAGGTCGAGGGGATGGTCAACGCGGAGCAGATACGACGCGCGCTCCTCAATCTTACCATCAATGCTCTCGAGGCCATCGAGGGCGAGGGGCGGGTCCGGCTGTCGCTCGTGCCGGAGGCGGAGTTCGCCGCACGTGGACTCACGGGCGGTTCGGGTTGTGGTGTCGCCCTGGGCGTAGAGGACACCGGACGCGGCATTCCGGTCGACAGGAAGAACGAGGTGTTCCAGCCGTTCCGAACCACGAAGAAAGGCGGGACGGGGCTGGGACTGGCCATAGTGGACAAGACCGTCCAGGCGCACGGTGGACGGATCGCGGTCGTAAGCGAACCGGGCAAGGGCAGCAGGTTCATCATGTACCTGCCGGTCTGAAAGCCTCGGGGGGTTCGGGCACACACAACCCGGAAGGAAGTGTCAGATGGCAGAAGGCAGGATACTCATCATCGACGATGAGGACAGCATCAGGGACTACCTCTCGATGATGCTCGAGCGCGAGGGCTACGAGGTCTCCGCGAGCGAGGACGGCAAGAGAGCGCTCAAGCTGAATTCCAAGAAGTCCTACGACGTCGTCATCACCGACATACAGCTTCCGGGCATGAGCGGCATCGACATCCTGGCGAGGCTCCGCGAGACGGACCCCACGCTCCCGGTCATCATCATCACCGGGCACGCCTCGCAGGAGTCGGCGATCGAGGCGCTGAACATGGGCGCCTACTACTACCTCCTGAAGCCGGTGTCGAACGAGGAGTTGAAGCAGGTCGTGAGGACCGCCCTCGAAATGCGCCGGCTCAAAGATGAGAAGAACGATCTCGAGCGGGCGCTTCACCCGACGGACGAGAGAGAGATGATAGGGGAGAGCGGGGGGATCGCGTCGGTGTTCGACCTCATCGACCGCGTGGCGAAGACGTCCAGCACGGTGCTGCTCCATGGTGAAAGCGGCACGGGGAAGGAACTGGTCGCCCGGGCCATACACGCGCGTAGCGCCAGAGCCGGTAAGCGCTTCGTGTCCATCAACTGCGGCGCCCTTCCCGAAACGCTTCTCGAGAGCGAGCTCTTCGGGCACGTCAAGGGGTCCTTCACCGGGGCGATCAGGGACAAGCGCGGGCTCTTCGTCGTCGCGGAGGGAGGGACGTTCATGCTGGATGAGGTCAGTGAGACCTCGACCGCCATCCAGGTGAAACTTCTCCGCGTGCTGCAGGAGCGCGAGGTGGTTCCCGTCGGTGGCACGAAGCCGGTCAAGGTCGACGTCCGCGTGATCGCGGCCACGAACGCCGATCTCGAGCAGTTCATCAAGGAGGGCAAGTTCCGCGCGGACCTGTACTACAGGCTGAACGTGATACCCATCAGGATCCCGCCGCTCAGGGAGCGCAAGGAGGACATACCGCTTCTTGTCGAGCATTTCCTGAGCAGATTCACCGGTGGCGTCAAGCGTGTGTCTGATGACGCGATGGAGATCCTCTCGGGCTACGACTGGCCCGGGAATGTGAGGGAGCTCGAGAATATCATCGAGCGCGCGGTGATCCTCGAGGACGGTAACGAGGTGACGGCCGAGAGCCTCAACGTGTCCATCTTCCCCGAGCGTCTGAGAAAGCAGGCGCGCGGTGGTTCCGAAGGCGAACTCGGGGTCTCCGGAGTGACGCTGGAGGAACTCGAGCGGCGATACCTGCTGCAGACCCTCGAGGCGACCGGCTGGAAGAAGAAGAACGCGGCGGAGATCCTCGGGATCAACCCGTCAACTCTCTACCGGAAGCTCCAGCGCTACGGCATGGACGGGGGCGGCGAGGAAGATGAGTGACACTCGCGCCGAGAGGGTCCGCTCGTGAGGGTGATAGCGGGTCAGCTGAGAGGGTCCGTCATTCGTGCGCCGGCAACAGGCGTGGTGCGCCCGCCGTACGACCGCGTGCGTGAGTCTGTGTTCTCTATCATAGAGCCGTTTCTTGACGGGGCCGCCGTCCTGGATCTGTTCGCTGGCTCCGGCAGCTTAGGGATCGAGAGCCTGTCCCGAGGCTCAAACCGCGCGACGTTCATCGAGATGGACAGACGTGTTCTGAGTGTGGTCAGGGAGAACGTGGAGCGCCTCGGCCTGAAGGAGCAGTGCAGGCTCATAGGGGGCGACGCGCTGGCCGTTCTTAAGCGAGCTGTGCCGGGCGGACCGTTCGACATCGCGTTCGTCGACCCGCCATACTCGTCGGGTCTGGCCCCGAGGGCGCTCGAGCTTCTGGCGTCGGAGAGGCATCTCGCGGACGAGGCGATCGTCGTGGTCGAACACGCATCGGCCGACACGCTGCCAGAGGTCGTGGGGCGGCTCGGCCTGTTCAGATCCAAGAGATACGGTAGCACTGCTGTCGACTTCTATGAGACCCGGGCTTGAAAGCGCGGGCTAAGGAGGAGCAGACGTGAGGCGAGCGCTATACCCGGGCACGTTCGATCCGGTGACGAACGGCCACCTCGATCTGGTCAAGCGGGCGCTCAGGTTGTTCGACGGAGTGGTCGTCGCCGTCGGAACCGGGCGCGACAAGTCCACGATGTTCTCGGTCGACGAGAGGGTCGAGTTCCTGAGGGACGCGGTGAAAGAGTTGGGGAACGTCGAGGTGATCTCCTTTGACGGGCTCCTCGTCGACACCGTCAACGAGACCGGAGCGGTCGCGATCATCCGGGGCTTAAGACAGGTCTCTGACTTCGAGTACGAATTCCAGATGGCTCTGATGAACAGGCGCCTGGCGCGGGACGTCGAGACCGTGTTCCTGATGCCGAGTCTGAGCTACACCTACCTGGATTCGACCGTCATGAAAGAAGTGGCGCTCTTAGGCGGTAACGTCGACGGGCTGGCGCCCGACGCTGTCATTCGAGCGCTCAGCGAGAAGCGCGGGTCGCGCTAGCGAACTGCCTGAGCTTCCACCGGAACGGACGGGCGGCACCGGAGGCACATTGTCACCGTCAGTAAGAGAGAACCGCCGGCCGGCGCTCGACAGGGCGACCGTCCGGGCGCTCTCCGGGGCGGCGGGAGGATCGCTCTCCTTCGCTCTGGAGGACAGGATCTGCTACTCGTTCGACGCGACGGATATCCACTCGCTCCCGGACGTGGTCATCTGGCCCCGGTCCACGAGCGAGGTGTCTGAGGTCGTCCGCGCGGCGGGCATCGCGTCACTCCCCGTGACGGCGAGAGGGGCCGGAACCGGCTACACGGGTGGGAGTGTCCCCCTGGCCGGGGGCGTCGTCCTGTCGTTTGAGGGTATGAACCGCGTGCTCGGGATCGACGTCGGCAGGAGAGTCGCCGTCGTCGAGCCGGGCGTGGTCAACAACGACCTCAGGGATGCGGTGGAGGCGGCCGGGCTCTACTACCCTCCTGACCCCGCGAGCCTCCTGGTCTCCACGATAGGTGGTAACATCGCGGAGGGTGCGGGAGGTCCCCGGACGGTCCTGTACGGAACGACGCGGGACTACGTCGTCGGTCTCGAGCTCGTGCTCGCCGACGGCTCCGTCGTCTCGACGGGTCTCCTCGCGGGCAGCCGGGGTGTCTCATGGGACCCCGCGTCGCTCGTGGTCGCGTCTGAAGGCACGCTCGCCGTGGTGACGAAGGCGGCCCTGAGGTTGAGCGATAGCCCTCAGAGCTACGCGACGTTCTGGGTGGAATTCCCATCACTCGCCCAGGCCGCGACCGCGGGCGCGGCCGTCACGGCCTCCGGACTGCCGGTGGCCGTGCTCGAGATACTGGACGGCGAGACACTGGCGTGCGCGATGGAGTATGTCCGCGGGCAGAGGCCGGACTCGGTCTCGGAAGGGGCTCTTCTCATCGAGCTCGAGGGTGAAGATACCGCGGTGGCCGAGTCGACGGAGCGGCTTCGGGACCGGCTGGCGGCGAGCGGGGCCTTGAGTTTCCGCGAGGCGACCGACGATCTGGAACGGGACGAGATATGGGAGATCCGGCGCTCGATCTCCCCTTCGCTGGCCAGACTCGCGACGGGCAAGATCAACGAGGACATCGCCGTGCCGAGAAGCGCGATACCCGAGTTCGTTCGGAGGATGCACGAGATCTCGGAGTCGACCGGGCTTCCGATACTGGCGTTCGGCCATGCGGGGGACGGCAATCTTCACGTCAACATCATGCTGGACCGCGCCGAACGCGATCAGATGCGCGCGGCGCGCGATGCGGTCGGACTGCTCTTTGATGCGGCGCTCAAGATGGGCGGCACACTGTCGGGTGAACATGGGATCGGCATCACGAAGGCGGACCACCTTGCCGACGAGCTGGGCGAGTCCGCGCTCCGCGTGACGGCGGCGGTCAAGCGCGCGCTCGACCCGACGGGCACCATGAATCCGGAGAAGATACTGACGGACCGTCCGAACCCGTGGTGGCGTGACCTCGACGAGGACGTGATGCCCGGGACTGAGGCCGAGCGATGCTGATAGACTACGCGAGAATAGACGTCAAGGGCGGCGACGGTGGGAACGGCTGCTCCAGCTTCCGCAGGGAGAAGTTCGTGCCGCGTGGCGGCCCGAACGGCGGGGATGGCGGGCACGGCGGGAGCGTCGTGTTCGAGGCCGCGCGCGGCCTTTCCTCCCTGCTCGATTTCCGCTACAAGAAGCACTACAAGGCACAAAAGGGCAGAAACGGGATCGGGGCGAACAAGCGCGGCAGGGACGGCGAGGATATCGTGCTCCTGGTCCCGCCGGGGACCATCATAAAGGACTACAACACCGGGGACGTACTGGCGGATCTCGAAGAGGACGGCGCCAGAATCGTGGTCGCGAAGGGTGGCCGCGGTGGGAGAGGGAACGCGCGGTTTGCGACTGCCGTCGAGCAGGCGCCCCGGCACTGCGAGCCCGGCAGGCCCGGTGCGGAACTCATGATCGAGCTCGAGCTCAAGCTGCTCGCCGACGTCGGCCTGGTCGGTCTGCCCAGCGCCGGGAAGTCGACGCTCCTGTCGCGTGTGTCCGCGGCGAGACCCAAGATAGGCGATTTCCCCTTCACAACGCTCAGTCCCGTGCTCGGCATCGTCGGGCACGGTTCCGTCGACAGTTTCGTGATGGCCGACCTCCCGGGTCTCATCGAGGGCGCCCACGCGGGCAAGGGCCTCGGCCACAGGTTCCTTCGGCACATCGAGCGGACGAGGGTCCTCGTGATCCTCCTCGATTCCTCCAGCGAGACGCTGGCGGAGGACTACCGGACGCTTCTCGGTGAGCTCGAGAGCTACGGCGAGGGACTCTCCGAGAAGCCCAGGATCGTGGCGCTCAACAAGATCGACCTCTTCCCTGACGAGGCCGCACCGACAGCCCGTTTCGGTGGTGAGGAGGTACACCAGGTCTCGGCGATGACCGGTGAAGGGCTGGACGGGCTGACGTACGCCCTGGTCGCGATCCTCGCTGAACTGGAGGACTGAGGGACCGGCGGGCACCGCGGCCGTGGGTCCGGCAGACGAAGCTGGTCCCGGTCGAAGCAACCGGAAGGCCGGTGGTTTCCCCTGTGGAAGGGTGGTGGTGACGGGTGACCGAGCGGGAGGCCGCCATGGCGCTTGCACTGTCGAACGGTGTGGGCCCGGCGCTCGTGGCACAGTTGTGTCTGACCTTCGGGTCGTATCGAGGCGCGGTCAAGGCCGTATGCGACGGCGCGCACCTGAGCGGGCAAGTTCCCGCGCGCGTCGCGGCCGCCGTCAGGGACAGTGTCTCGCGGCGGAACTGGGTGACCGAACTGGAGCTGGCCCGGCGGGCGCGGGCCCGGTTCGCGCTCCCGGGAGACGACGACTATCCGGACGTCCTGCTGGAGATCGCGCATGCTCCGGTCGGCGTCTTCGTGTCGGGCGAGACCCTGGGCGGTCTCGCGCCCATGATCGGTGTGGTTGGCACCAGGACGCCGACACCGCGTGGGGCCGCGGTCGCGGCGGAGCTCGCGGCCGACCTCGTCAGAGCGGGGCTGACCGTCGTCAGCGGGCTGGCGCGCGGTACGGACACGAGAGCGCACGAGGGAGCGCTCGATGCCGGGGGGCGGACCGTCGCGGTCATGGGCTGTGGGCTCGCCACCGTGTATCCTCCGGAGAACGCGGGGCTTGCACGAGACATCGCGGCGAACGGCTCACTGGTGAGCGAGTTTCCTATGCTGGCGGAACCCAGGCCGGGGTGCTTCCCGAGACGCAACCGCATCATTTCGGGCCTGTCCGTCGGTGTCGTCGTGGTGGAGGCCGCCGCGAAGAGCGGGGCGCTCATAACGGCGGCGCGGGCGCTCGAGCAGGGGAGGGAGGTCTTCGCCGTGCCGGGGCCGGTGGACGCGCCTCTGTCCGCGGGGCCCAATCGACTGATAAAGGCGGGGGCGAAGCTCACGGAGGACGCGGGAGACGTGGTCGACGAACTCGAGCGGGCATGGGGACCGTTCCCGGTGGCGAGGTCGGACTGGACGAGCACGAGCGGCGCGCGCCCTGATGATATGGCGTGTCGTGCGGTGGTTCCCGTAGAGCGGCCGGCGCCCGGCGCAGGGCGCGAGGAGGCGTCGGCGGTCGGATGCGGGGAGGCACCGGGGGACGGGCGCGGGGACGTTTCGCTGCGCCGGCTGCTGCTGTCACTGTTGTCTCTCACGCCTGTTTCGGTAGATGAGCTCGTGGCGGGAACGGGGGCGCCGGTGGCGGTCGTGCTGTCCGCGCTTCTGAAGCTGGAGCTGGCCGGCGAGGCAGAGCCTTCGCCGGGCGGCCGCTTCGTTCTGGGTAGTAGAGCGAGAGGTCGCGCGACGCGTGCGAAGAGGTCCTGAGCCTGTGGAAGGAAGAGGGATGGGCGCAGAACGAACAGCAACGGTGGCCATGGCGCGATGCGCGACCTACGAGCCCGCCGATGTGTCGAGAGCCGTCGGCGAGGTTCTCGGGCACCTGGGGGGCATGTCCCGGTTCATCTCTCCCGGTGAGAAGGTCCTCCTCAAGCCGAACCTTCTCTCCGCGAAGGAGCCCGAGCGGGCGATAACCACGCACCCCGCGGTGATCGAGGCCGTCATCAAGGAGGTCAGAGAAGCGGGAGGTGAGCCCTCGATGGGCGACAGTCCGGGAGGAGCGCTTCGCGGGATCGAGCGCCTGTGGCGAAACACCGGACTCAAGGACCTGTCCGAGCGGACCGGCACGCCTCTCGTCAACTTCGAGGCGTCGGGATCCAGGGAGGTCGCCGGCGAGCTTCGGTCCTACATGATTGCCAAGCCTGTGCTCGAAGCCGACGCTATCATCGGTCTGCCGAAGATGAAGACACACGTGCTCACGCTCTACACCGGGTGCATCAAGAACATGTTCGGTGTGATACCGGGGTTCGGGAAGAGCCGTCTGCACAACATCGCGCCCAGACCCGTGCCGTTCAGCAAACACCTCGTGGATGTCTACTCTCTGGTCCGGCCCAGGCTCCACATTATGGATGCGGTCGTGGCCATGGAGGGGGACGGGCCCTCCGGCGGGAAGCCGAGGACGGTCGGGGCCATCATTGGCGGCACGGACCCCGTGGCCGTGGACACGGTCGTCGCCGGAATGATGGGATACAGGGACGGGAAGGTCCCCACCATCCGCCTCGCCGCTGCAAGGGGTCTCGGGACCGCCAGGCGGGCGGACATCGAGATCGTCGGGGAGGACCCCGCGAGCTTCGACCTCGAGGGCTTCAAGCTGCCGGGCACCACGATGCTCAATCTGATCCCCGGCCCCATCGTCAAGGTGCTCCGACCCTGGATATGGGTTTACCCGGAGATGTCGAAGGAGCGCGGCTGCCGCGCCGAAGCCTGCGCGCTGTGTGTCAGGAGCTGTCCCGTCGATGCGATCGAGATGACCGAGACGGGTCCCGTCGTCGACCGGAAGAAGTGCGTCGAGTGCCTGTGCTGCCACGAGGTGTGCCCGGAAGACGCCGTGGAAGTCAGGCTCTCCTGGCTGGCCAGCAAGTTCGCGTGATCTGGTAGGGCGGGCCGCGCGGAAAGGGGCTCGCGCGCGTGGCGTGTGCAGGGTCCCAACAGGTCGCGACCAAGAGGTGTCGATGTCGAGAAACAGAAAGACCACGTTCCAGCACAGGCTTGAGTACGGTGCGGCGCGGGCGGTTCAGGCGGTCATCTGCGCGCTCCCTGCCGGAGCGGCGCGGACCGTCGGCGGTTCCCTCGGTAGTTTCGCATTCACGGTCCTGAAGCTGCGGCGCGACGTCGCCATGGGGCACCTCGAGCGGGTCTTCGGCGACCGGCTCGGCCGCGATGAGCTTCTTGCGATCGCGCGCGAGTCGTACAGGAACTTCGGACGCATGACGTTCGAGTACGCCCGCTTCCCACGACTTAGTCAGCACGACATCGAGAAGCTCATCACCGTCACCGGTGGGGAGCACATCGATGCGGCGCTTGCTGGTGGCAAGGGGGCCATACTCGTCGCCGGGCACTTCGGGAACTGGGAGATCCTGGCCACGCTTGCCCGCCTGGGCTATCCCATGACTTTCCTGGTGGGAGAGCAGCACAACATCCTGGTCGACGGGCTCATGAACCGGCTGCGCGGGCGGTTCGGTGGGGAGATCGTCCCGGTGACCGGCAATCTGATGGGTGTGCTGCGCGCCCTGCGCAGGAACAGGGTCGTCGCGATGCTGTCGGACCAGGACGCGGGCCAGAACGGGGTCTTCGTCGATTTCCTGGGGAAGCCGGCCTCGACGCCGTACGGCCCCGGGCGTATGGCCGCAGGCACAGGGGCGGCACTCCTGCCCGCCTTCGTCGTGAGGCGGGCGGCGGGAGCGCACGAGGTAGTCGTCCGCGAGGCCGTCGCGCGCCCTCCGGAAGACCTCCCACCGGACGAGAGGGTCAGGATCTTCACGCAGGGCTACACGACGGAGTTCGAAGCGTCCATCCGTCTGCATCCTGACCACTACTTCTGGATGCACAGACGGTGGAAGACGAGCCCTCCGGAGGCGGATGGGCCCGTCTCACTCGGGCAGGAACACAGGGCTCAGGACGACCGGCCGCCCCGCGCGCGGGGCGAGCAGTGACGAGCGAGACCGGCGCCGCCCGCGAGCGAGCCGCCGGGAAGCGACAGATGCAGTACCAAAGAAAGGAGCCGCCCGAGGGCGGCTCCTTTCCTGGTACGTCTGCTGTTGCGCCGTGGAGCGCGCTGCTAGTTGCCCCACCCGACCGAGAGGCCCATGGCCCACGTGTTGTGGATGTTGGCGCCCATGAGCGCGTAGTGCACATCGAAGCCCAGGACCACGCCGTTGTCCATGATGTAGTCGAAGCCCGGGTTGATGTAGACAGCGCTCGAACCGGTGACGTCTTCGCCGGGATTGTCCACGTCGGGGATCGGGTCGCCGTCGATCGTCGGGTCGCTCCCGAAGAAGCCGTCGGTCCCGATCTTGAGGCCCAACGCGTCGTTGACGAAGTACGTGTAGCCCGCGAAGAAGTGGAACTCGCTGCCGGGCTTGTGGTCGATGTCCGCGATCGTCTGGGCCAGCCTGTAGCGGTAGCCGAGCGCGGCGTCGAACGAGCCCGGACCGGCCGGAACGCCGAACATGAGGGCGCCGTCGATGTCCATCTGGCCCGACCCGAGCGGCAGCTCGTCTGCGTCGGCATCCTCTGCGTCGACACCCGTCGCCAGCTTGAATCCCACACGTGCGGTCAATACGGGATCGGGCAGGAATCCGTACTTCGCCCAGATCCAGGTGTCGCCGATGCCCGTCCCGGAGAGTTCGGGATTCCCGGCCCACGGTGTGATCTTGTCCATCTTGAAGATGGGAGTGACGCCGATCTCGAACCCGTCCACGACACCGTAGTAGATGTCGAGCGGAAACCACTTGCCTCTGTACTCGGCGTCGGCGTGCCAGTCGACGCTCTCGCCGTCCTTGTCGTAGCTGCTGTTGCCGGTGAAGTACAAGAAGCTCAGGTCGATACCGAAGTCGCCGGCGTAGTGCGTCGCGGCCGTGTCGTTGCTGTAGAGCTCGTCGTAGGCGCCTGCGCTCATCGCGAGAGCGATGACCAGTGCCACTGCAAGTATGGTGCGCATCATCGTAACTCCTCCTGGTTCAGACCGTAGCCGTACGGACACCTGACCTTGCCGAGCCCCACTCATGAGGCTCGCTCTGGTCCATTCGTGCTTTCACCTCCCTCTTGGGTTCTCGAGATCTTCTGTGCCGCCACCGGTGCCTCAAGACAGTCATGTCCTCTGTCTCGGTGTTCCCGGTGCCACGACCGGCACGCGCCCCGGCAGTTCCTTACTGGCCTCTCATCTGTCGGGTCCTGAGTTCTACTGGAACCCTATCTGCTTCTCAGGCGGCGTCTGCCCCGACGACTTGATCTCGCCGTGCCGCTCCTCGTACTTGGCGATGTTGTCCTGGAGCGCCCTTACGAAGGCCTTGACATTCTGCGGGGCCATCACGAGGCGCGCGTGGACCCTGCTCTTCTTCGTTCCGGGCAGGACTCTGATGAAGTCCATCACGAACTCAGCGGGGGAGTGAGTGATGGCCGCGAAATTCGCGTAGATGCCCTCAGCCTCCTCGTCCCGAAGTTCCACGTTGATTTGCTTCTTCTGCTCAGCCATGGGCCTCCCGTCTGCATCCAACAATACTCCCGGGTCCAAGAGGACCCGATTCCCGGCTAACATAGGAGCGGCTCATAGCGTTGTCAAGCTCATTCTGGACCGTGTTTTAGCGGCACACGAGGCCGCGTCGGGCAAAGCGAACGACCGCTCACTCGGCCGGTGGCGACGGTCCGGTGAGGCGCCGGGCCGGGGCGAGTGGCCGGGGGCGTGCGCCGGGCAGTCGGATGGGAGCGCGGGAGCGCGGGTTAGCTCCTGTGCGCCGGCTTCACGCGCCTGGTCGGTGGAGAGTCCATGCCGACGGCGAACAGCGGCCAGTTTCGACGCGGAGATCGCGCCGGAGCCTCGCCAGAAAGCGACGTAATTGTGCTTTGCCGCGCTATTGACTTGACAGGTTTTACCGGAGATGATATGTTCGGCCTGCGTGGTTGACACGTGGTAACACTTGTGAAACTAGGACAACGTACTCTCATGATTACGTCACGGCTTTGTCAGTTGTCCGAACTGTAGACTGGAGGGACTATGGTCACGGAGCTGAAAAGGCTGGATACCGAGACAACCGCATCCGGGCTTGAGCGCACCGAGGTCATCCAGACATACGAGGAGGTGTTCGGCGGTCGGAGACGGCGTTTCCCCAACAATTTCTTTCAGGGTGAGACGGGCCGGTCACGCGCCGCGATCATTACCAGGTACCTCCTCGAGGATAGGCTTGGCATCGCCGTGGTGGACATTCCGCGGACGATTCACAAGAAGCTGTTCTACGAGAACGGTCTCACGTGGATGCTCGGTAGCTGCTTCGACTGGTCGCCGTACAAGGCGATCGACAACGCCTACCCGAACCGATTCCACAAGTGGCAGTTCAATGTCAAGGGCATGTGGCAGGGCCCCGATCGGTTCAAGCTCGCCGCCGAGGCGACTCGCTGGATGATCGAGGAGGTCGAGGGTGTCGCCGTCGGCGACATCCCGCAGAGGATATCGGCCACCACGTTCGGCAAGCACAACCTGCGTGGGATGCTCTCCGTGTGCTTCAGGGGTTCCTTCTTCAGAGCGATCGAGAACGCCTATCCCGGGCGATTCCATCCCTGGGAGTTCCGCAACGTGCCCAAGAACTTCTGGCAGGGCGAGCAGGGTCTCGGGAACGCGCGCAGGGCGACGCGCTGGCTCTGTGAGGAGAGGCTCGGTGTTCCCAGAGAGCGCGTGTTCCAGGATGTGACGTACCACCTCTTCAGAGAGCACGGTCTCGGTGGGATGCTGACCGGGTGCTTCTCCGGGTCTTCCATCCAGGCGCTGCACAATGCCTACCCGGACCTGATGGTCCCCAAGCACCCGAAGCGGAAACCGAGGCGCAGACGCACCATCGAGACGGTGAAGCTGACCGAGCATTGATACGTGTCGTACAGAGCTTAGTTCGGTTCGAGGGGCGGCCGGTTCGCGATTTCGGACCGGCCGCTTCGTTGGTGCGGGGCTTGCCGCTTCGTTGGTGCGGGGCCGCCGCCGTTCGGGCGGGCGCGCTTGACTTAGCGACGCGCGTGCTCTAGCATTCAGCCACTGACTGGCCGGGGAGATCCGGCGGTGCACTAGGGACTGACTCGAAACCGGAGGACGAGGGTGACTAACCTCGACGCCACGCGACTGAGAGCGTTGCTCGACGGGTTCCCGCGCACGAAGGTGGCCATCCTGGGCGACATCATGCTCGACCGCTACGTGTGGGGCGACGTGAACAGGATCTCGCAGGAGGCCCCGGTGCCGATAGTCGAGATCAGGGAGGAAAGCGCCAGGTTCGGCGCGGCCGCAAACGTCGCGGAGAACGTCGCTTCCCTGGGGGCGCGCGCGACGCTCGTGGGTGTCGTCGGGGACGACGACGCGGGGCGCGAGCTGCTCTCGCTCCTGACCGGCAGAGGTGTCGACATCGAGCATGTCGTAACCGAGCCGGGCCGCCCGACGACGACGAAGCTGCGCGTGATCGCCCAGAGTCAGCAGGTGGTCAGGGCGGACAGCGAAGTGACGACCGACGTAGCCGGTGAGGTGGAAGCTCGGATCCTCGACGGGGTCAGGAGAGCCATAACCGATTCCGACGTGCTCATCGTCTCGGATTACGGCAAGGGCGTAGTCACGGGGACGACGATCGCCGCCGCGATATCGGCGGCGCGGGACCTGGGGAAGATGATCTGCGTCGATCCCAAGGAGTCGCACTTCGCGAGCTACGTGGGCGTCACTGCGATCACACCGAATCAGAAGGAGGCGGGAGCCGCGGTCGGGGCCACCATCACTGATGAGGACACGCTGCTGGCTGTAGGATGGAGACTTCGGGAGCAGCTTGAGGCCGAATGCGTCGTCATCACGAGAGGCGAGCACGGCATGTCGCTCTTCATGTCGAGCGGAGAGCTTGTGCATCTTCCTACGGTCGGCCGGGAGGTCTTCGACGTGACGGGCGCGGGCGACACCGTCGTCAGCGCGCTGGCCGTCGCCCTGGCGGCCGGCGCATCCATGGAGGAGGCAGCGATCGTGGCCAACCACGCGGCCGGTCTCGTCATCAGGGAGGTCGGGACCGCTTCCGTCGGGCTGGATGCCATCGAGCGCTCCTTCTCGGGCGCCGGGGAGGGGGAACGCGTTGGGTAGGGTCGTCTCTCGCGAGGATCTGGTCAGAGCGTCAGCTGGTGCGCGTGCGGAGGGCCGCGTCGTCGTGTTCACGAACGGCTGCTTCGACATCATCCACCGCGGGCACACGCAGTATCTTGCCAAGGCCAAGGCGCTCGGAGACATCCTGATCGTGGGCGTCAACACGGACCGTTCGGTCCGGGTCCTGAAGGGTGAGACCAGGCCCATCGTGCCGGAAGACGACAGGGCACACGTCGTCGCGGCCCTGTCGTCGGTCGATCTGGTTTGCCTGTTCGACGAGGACACGCCTCTCGACCTCATCAGGGCCGCCGTTCCGGACATCCTCGTCAAGGGCGCGGGCTACGCGCGGGACACCATAGTCGGGGCGGACTTCGTCGAGGGACACGGTGGTAAGGTCGTTGCCATCGAGGAGCTCAAGGGGCGTTCGACGCAAGGCATTATCGCGAGGATACTCGACTCGGACAGGTTCTGACGGCGCCCGGACGGGTCACCGAGCACGATTCATTGTCGTTCCTCCCTTTGACTCTGGACACTCGCGGGGCCTATCAGCTATCATGGCTATCTTGACTTGCTCGGAGCCCTGATTCACATAGCTCCGCTTCCGGATCCCCCGCACGGCCGCGCTCGCGAGCGAAGTCGGCATGGGGGATTCTCTTGCGATTGGCGCGCGCGGTCGCTTCGGCTGCGCCGTCCGCGCACGGAGACATGATTCGATTCCTGGGAGGTTGGATGCAGAGACGACGTGTTGTCATCATGGGTGCTGCCGGAAGGGACTTCCACAACTTCAACCTCGTTTACAGAGGTCGCGAGGAGTACGAAGTAGTCGCCTTCACCGCAACACAGATCCCCGACATCGCGGGACGCGCGTATCCCACGGAGCTCGCCGGCCCGCTCTATCCGCAGGGTATACCCATCGTTCCTGAGGAGGACCTCGGGAAGCTGATGGCCGATTCGAAGATCGACGACGTCGTGTTCGCATACAGCGACGTGCCTCACGAGTACGTGATGCACAAGTGCTCAATGGTGAACGCGGCCGGTCCTCACTTCGTGCTGATGGGCGCCGAAGAGACGATGATCAAATCGAGCAAGCCGTTGGTGTCCGTGTGCGCCGTTCGCACCGGGTGCGGCAAGAGCCAGACGACTCGCGCCGTCGCGGACATACTCATCGGGCACGGCAAGAAGGTCGTCGCCATCCGGCATCCCATGCCGTACGGAGACCTGAGAGAGCAGATCTGGCAGCGCTTCGGTGAGTACGACGACATGATCAGGCACAAGTGCACGATCGAGGAGATGGAGGAGTACGAACCGCACATCGACAAGGGCATCGTCGTCTTTGCCGGCGTCGACTACGGCGCGATTCTCGCCGAGGCCGAGAAGGAGGCGGATGTCATTCTGTGGGATGGCGGGAACAACGACGCCTCGTTCTACGCGCCCGATATCCTCATCGTCGTTGCGGACCCGCACCGTGTGGGCGACGAGCTCTCTTACTATCCGGGCGAGCAGAATCTCAGGATGGCGGATGTCGTTATCATAAACAAGGAGGACTCCGCGAGTCAGGCGGACATAGACCAGCTGCAGCTGAACATCGAATCGGTCAACCCCGAGGCCACCATCATCCATGCCAACTCGCCGGTCGTGTTCGACGAGGATGTCGACCTCGCCGGCAAGCGGGTTCTGGTCATCGAGGACGGTCCGACGCTCACCCACGGCGGTATGAAGATCGGCGCCGGCACGGTGGCGGCCAAGGCTGCCGGAGCCGTGCTTGTGGACCCGAGGGAACACGCCGTCGGCAAAATGGCGGAGACGTACGCGAAGTACCCGGGCATCGGTACGCTCCTGCCTGCCATGGGCTACAGCCCCGAGCAGGTGACCGACCTGCAGACGACGGTCAACGCCGTCGACTGCGACTACGTGGTCATAGGAACGCCGATCGATCTCAGGAAGGTCATCGACATCGAGAAACCGAGTGTTCGCGTGGGATACGACCTCGAGGTCAAGGGCAGCCCCAACCTCGAGGATGTCCTCGGTGACCTCTTCTAACAGTCCGGTACTGACGGCCGACCGCGTGACGACCGCGCGGTTCCTCCCGTGCGGACATCTGGAGGCAGCCGCTTGAAGATACACGAGCACCAGGCCATGGAGATCTTCGCCGAGTACGGCCTGCCGGTGTCAGGGTTCGACGTGGCCACCAGTCCCGCCGACGCGCGGGCAGCCGCGGAGAGCCGCGGGGGCAGCGTCATCATCAAGGCACAGGTTCACGTCGGAGGCAGGGGCAAGGCGGGCGGTGTCAAACTGGCTCGGGATGCCGATGAGGCCGAGCGCCACGCCGAGAGCATCCTCGGCATGGACATCAAGGGTCTCACCGTCGAGAAGGTCGTCGTCGCTGAGGTCGTCGATATCGACCGTGAGTACTACATCGGGATCGTTGTTGACAGGGCGACGAAGAAGCCCGTCTACATGGTCAGCAGCGAAGGCGGCGTGGACATCGAGGAAGTCGCCAGAGAGACGCCCGAAAGAATTCACAAGCACTCCGTCGATCCCGAGCGAGGGCTCTCCGACGCGGAGGCCGCAGAACTCGCGGCGAAGATCGAGTCCGATCCTCACGTAGCGGCGCAGGTGGCCGACGCCATTCTCAAGCTCTACGCGGCCTTCGTCGGGAGCGATGCGTCACTGGCGGAGATTAACCCCCTCGTTGTTACCTCTGACGGCATCGTGCGGGTCATCGATGCGAAGATGAACATCGACGACAACGCGCTCTACCGGCACGAGGACATCGCTGCCATGCGCGACGCGTCGGCTGATACGGTCGAGCTCGCGAAGGCGCGTGAGTTGGGGCTGTCGTTCGTCAAGCTCGACGGGAACGTCGGTTGTCTGGTCAACGGCGCCGGGCTGGCGATGACGACGATGGACCTCATCAAGCAGTACGGCGGCGAGCCGGCGAACTTCCTGGACATCGGCGGGAGTTCGAGTCCCGACAAGGTCACCACCGCTCTCGGGATCATCACGAGCGACCCCAAGGTCAGGTCGATACTCATCAACATCTTCGGCGGTATCACAAGGTGCGACGATGTCGCGCGCGGGATCGCTCAAGCCCTGGAGCGCACGGCCACGGATGTCCCCATCGTGGCGCGTTTGACCGGGACCAACGAGGAAGAGGCCAGGCGCGTTCTGGCTGAGCACGACCTGGTGACGGCCGACACCATGGACGAGGCCGTCGAGAAGGCGGTCGTGCTGGCGGGGAGGGACTCGTGAGCATCTTCGTCAATGGTGAGACGCGGCTCTGCGTGCAGGGGATCACCGGGCGCGACGGCGCGTTCCACACGAAGGAGATGATCGACTACGGTACGAACGTCGTCTGCGGTGTGACGCCCGGCAAGAGCGGCCAGTCCGTCCACGGAGTGCCCGTGTTCGACACTATGGCCGACGCCGTCCGCGAGACCGGAGCGAACGCGAGCATCACGTTCGTTCCCGCGCGCTTCGCCGCGCCCGCCATCATCGAGGCGGCGGAGGCCGGCGTGGACCTCGTGGTCGCCATCTCCGAGGGGATACCGACCCTGGATGTGGCGAAGGTCTACCAGCGGCTCAGCGAGCTGGGCACGCGGATGATAGGGCCTAACTGCCCGGGCGTCATCAGTCCCGGGAAGGCCAAGGTCGGCATCATGCCGGGGTGGATCCACGCTCCGGGGCCCGTCGGTGTCGTCTCGCGGAGCGGCACGCTGACGTACGAGGTCGTCGACCAGCTGAGGCGCAACGGACTGGGGCAGTCGACGGTGCTGGGCATCGGCGGCGACCCCATAATCGGGACCAACTTCATCGATGCCCTGACCGCGTACGGAACGGATCCGCAGACCGAGGTCGTAGTTCTCATCGGGGAGATAGGCGGAACCGACGAGGAACAGGCGGCGCAGTTCGTCACCGAGCACCTCGACAAACCGGTCGTCAGCTTCATCGCCGGACGGACGGCTCCGCCCGGGAAGCGAATGGGGCACGCCGGCGCTATCATCGCCGGCGGCAAGGGTACCGCCCAGGAGAAGATCAAGGCTCTGAACGAAGCCGGGATTCCCGTGGCCGACAGGCCGAGCGACATTCCCGGTTTGATCGCGGCGGCCCTCGGGAGGAAGTGATGGCAGGCAACGAGGCGAAGTCCGAGGCTGGCGGGCAGCAGTGGCACTACCCCGACGCCTCCGAGCATCCGGACGACGCCGTCTTCATATATGAGAAGTGGTGCAAGTCCTGCGGGATATGCTATTCGATGTGCCCGCACGGCGTGTTCACGGCCGACAAGTCGGGTCTTCCGATCGTGTCGAATCCGGAAGCGTGTACGGCGTGCGGCCTCTGCGAGATCCTGTGTCCGGACATGGCGATAACGGTGTACAAGGATCAGCCGGCGAGGTCCGGAGGTTCCGGGAAGCGCGTGCGATGAGTGAGTCTGCTGTGAAGAAACAGGTCCTTCAGGGCAACGAAGCCTGCGCGGTGGGCGCGCTGGCGGCCGGCGTGAGCTTCTTCGCGGGCTACCCGATAACGCCGTCGTCCGAGATCGCCGAGGTCATGTCGCAGTGTCTTCCGCTGATGGGTGGTCGCTTCATACAGATGGAGGACGAGATAGCCTCCATTGCCGCGATAGTCGGCGCGTCGCTCGCGGGAGCGAAGGTGATGACGGCGACCAGCGGCCCGGGCTTTTCGCTCATGCAGGAGAACATCGGCTTCGCGGCGATCGCCGAGGTGCCGTGCGTCATAGTCAACGTCCAGAGGGCGGGGCCCTCGACAGGTCTTCCGACGCAGCCGGCGCAGGCGGACGTCCAGCAGGCGCGCTGGGGGACCCACGGCGACCACGCGATGATCGCGCTCGCGCCCTCGTCGGTTCTCGAGTGCTTCACGATGACCGTGGACTGTGTCAACCTGGCGGAGCGCTACCGCACGCCCGTCGTGCTCCTGTCCGACGAGGTCATCGGACACATGCGCGAGAGCGTCGCGCTTCCTGCGCCGCAGACGTACCGAGTGGAGCCCAGGCGGCAGCCCGAGGAGGGGGAAACCGAGTACTGCCCCTACTGCGCCTGCGAGGGAGAGCCTCTGCCTCCGCTGGCCGCGTTCGGCGGCGAGCACAGGTACCACGTCACCGGGCTCACGCACGACGCGCGGGGTTTCCCCACGATGGTGAAGGAGGAGGTCGACCGCAAGATACGAGGGATAGTCGGCAAGATAGAAGGGTGCGCCGACGAGCTCGCTTCGTACGAGGAGTTCATGCTCGAGGACGCGGACGTGCTGCTCTTCGCCTACGGCTCCACAGCGCGCGTGGCCAAGTCATCTGTCAGGCAACTCAGGAAGCGCGGCGTGCGCGCGGGGCTCCTGAGAGCCCGGACCATCTGGCCGTTCTCCGGCGCCAGGCTTGAGGACCTGTCGAAGCAGGTCAAGCTCGTGGTGGTACCGGAGATGAATCTGGGGCAGCTGTCGCTCGAGGTGGAGCGCACAATCTGTGGCGCCGCTGACGTCAGGGCGCTCGGCAAGGTAGACGGAGATCTCTTCACGCCCGACGAGATAGCCGGGTTCACTATGGAGGCAGTCGGACGATGAGCGAGGCCATCGAGGTCGCGCGGACCTACCTGCGTCCCGGCAAGAAGTTGCCGACCGTGTGGTGCGGCGGATGCGGGCTCGGCATCATAATGAGCGCGATGCTGCGGGCCATAGCTGCCATCGGCGTCGCCAAGAACAAGGTGGCCGTCGTCTCGGGCATCGGGTGCACCGGCCGCATGCCGACGTACGTCGACTTCAACACGCTGCACACGACGCACGGGCGCGGTCTTGCGTTCGCGACAGGAGTGAAGCTGGCCAGGCCCGAACTGACCGTCATCGCCGCGATGGGGGACGGCGACGCGCTGGCCATCGGCGGCAATCACTTCATACACGCCTGCCGCAGGAACATAGACATGACGGCGATCGTCGCCAACAATCAGATATACGGCATGCCCGGCGGGCAGTACTCTCCGACAACGCCGCACGGCAAGCGGGGCACCACGGCGCCGTACGGCAACATCGAGTACGCGTTCGACACGACCGCGCTCGCCGTGGGCGCCGGTGCGACCTTCGTCGCCAGGAGCTCCGTGTACCACGCGAGGGAGGCAGGCAAACTCATAGAGCAAGCCATCCGGCACAAGGGCTTCTCGGTGGTCGAGATCATCTCGAACTGCCATACAAGCTACGGCCGCATGAACAACTTCGCGTCGCCCGTGGCCATGCTGGAGTGGATGCGGGACAACTCGGTCTCGATCAAGGCGGCCGAGCGCATGGACCCCGACGATCTCGAGGGCAAGTTCACACGCGGGGTCATGGTCGAGTCCGACAAGCCGGAGTTCATCCAGTCGTACGACGAGATGGCCGAGCGGGTGACGGCCGACCCGGCAGCGGTAGCGAACGTCAAGAAGATAATCCAGTCCTACGACGAGACGGCAGATCCGCTGAAACCGAAGAACGGCTAGCGCCGCCATCGGCGCGCCTGATCGTGAGGATTCGAACGTGACGGGTGAGGCAGACAGGTACGAGATCCGGCTCTCGGGCGCGGGCGGGCAGGGCGCGATGCTCGCGGGCAAGCTGCTCGCGGCCGCGGCCGTGTACGACGGCAAGAACGCGGTCCAGACACAGAGCTACGGTCCCGAGGCGCGAGGTGGCAAGAGCAAGACGGACATCGTGATATCCACCGGCGAGATAGACTACCCGAAGGCGACCGAGGTCGACGTGCTGCTCGCGATGAGCCAGGCGTCTCTCGATGAGTATCTCCCGTCGCTGCGCGAGGGCGGCATCCTGGTCGTCGACTCGTACCTCGTCGAGCGCGTCGAGCACGAGGGTGCGATCGGGATACCGTTCACGATGCTCGCGCTCGAGGAGTGCGGCCGGAAGCTCTTCGCGAACGTCGTCGCGCTCGGCGCGGTGGCGGAGCTCACACAGGTCGTTCAGTGGGAGAGTCTCCGCGCCGCCGTTCTCGAGCGGGTTCCCAAGGGCACGGAGTCCATAAACGAGAAGGCCCTTGCGCTGGGCAGACAAGCCGCGAGGGAGGCGCGCAATGAAGCCTGATGCGCCCCTCGCGTTTCTGATGATCAAGCCGTGCGCCGTCAGCGACGGGCACATCGGCGACATAGTGGCGGCCGTCGAGCGCGCGGGCTTCTCCATTGTGGGCATCGCATCGCGAAGGCTCACCACTGACGAGGCCGGTCTCCTGTACGATGTCCACGAGGGCAAGCACTTCTTCGGTCCACTCGTCGACTTCATCACGTCCGGGATGACCGTAGGACTGCTTCTCAGTGGGCCGGGCATCCCGGCTCTCAGGGAGCTCATCGGGGCGACGGACCCCGCCCTGGCCAAGCCCGGCACGGTCCGGGCGCTGTACGGGAGGAGCCTCCGTGAGAACGCGGTCCACGCGTCCGATTCGAGCGAGAGGATAGGGCACGAGGCGCGCTTCTACTTCGAGGATTGCCCCAGAACTCTGACCGCCGACATCCTCAAGGACGTGGGCGGTGCGGACCGGGAGGACTGATGGCGAACACCGCGGGTCCGGGCGTGGCGACGCCCGAGCAGCTCTCCGCTGTCGATCGCATCGTGGCGGGATTCAGCACGTCGCGGGGCGCACTGATCCCGATGCTCCAGCAGGTCCAGGCCGAGATCGGCTACCTTCCACCTGCCATCATGGAGCGGATCGGTGAACGCTCCGGCGTGCCGCCCGCCCACATCTTCGGCGTCGCGAGCTTCTACTCGCAGTTCCGGTTCGAGCCGGTAGGCCTGCACATCATCAGGGTGTGTGAGGGCACCGCCTGCCACGTGCAGGGGGCCGTCGCCGTGGTGGAGGCCATCTGTGACGAGCTTGGTGTCGCCGAGGGCGGCACCACCGAGGACGGGAAGTTCACCGTGGAGCCGGTGGCCTGCCTGGGCTGCTGCAGCCTGGCGCCCGTCATTATGATCGACGAGGACACCTTCGGCCGGCTGACGCCGGAGCAGGCCAGGGACATCGTGAGGAACTACGGAACCGCCCGGGACGAGGGCGGCGCGCAGGCGTGACCAGCTGACCAAGAGGATAGGGATGTCGAGCAATCGCACGTCGAGCAAGGTGACCGTCGGGCTCTCCAGCTGCGGAGTCGCGGCGGGCGCGGCGCACGTGTACGAAGCGTTCCGACGCGAGTTCGACGAGAGAGGGCTCAGCACACAGCTTCGCCGCACGGGCTGCATCGGCATGTGCTACCGTGAGCCGCTCGTCGACGTCGATACCGAAGGACTTGGCAGGGTCACCTACGGGGAAGTGACGGAGGAGCAGGTCGCGCGGATCGTCGAAGAGCACATCATCGGTGGGAAGCCCGTCGAGGAACTCGCGGTCAGGGTGGAAGGAAAGAGGCTTGAGGACGAGGCCTACTACGACCGACAGGTGCGGCTGGTTCTTCGGAACGCCGGGCTCATCGACCCCGAGTCCATCGACGAGTATATCGAAGCCGGCGGGTATCAGGGCCTGACGAAGGCTCTGACCGAGATGACCCCCGAGGAAATCGTTGCGACGATGAAGGAGTCAGGACTCAGGGGCCGTGGAGGTGCTGGGTTCCCGGCCGGCGTCAAGTGGGACCTGGCGCGACAGCAGCCGGGAGACGTCAAGTACGTCATCGTCAATGCCGACGAGGGCGACCCGGGCGCCTTCATGGACAGGAGCGTTCTCGAGGGCGACCCGCACTCCGTGCTCGAGGGGCTGACGATCGCCGCCTACGCCATCGGTGCCGCTGAAGGGTACATATACGCACGGGCCGAGTATCCTCTGGCCGTCCGACGGCTCAAGATGGCCATAGCCGATTCGCAGGAGCGCGGTTTTCTCGGTATGGACATTCTCAGCTCCGGGTTCAGTTTCCACGTCCAGGTGAAGGAAGGCGCGGGAGCATTCGTCTGCGGCGAGGAGACGGCGCTCATCGCGTCCGTGGAGGGCCAGCGTGGCATGCCGAGGTTGCGCCCGCCGTTCCCCGCGGCCAAGGGTCTGTGGGGGAAGCCCACGAACATCAACAACGTTGAGACATACGCCAACGTGCCGTGGATCATCACGAACGGCGCGGCCGCATACGCGGCGTACGGTACTGAAACGAGCAAGGGAACGAAGGTCTTCGCACTCACCGGGAAGATCGTGCGCGGCGGCCTGGTCGAGGTCCCGATGGGTATCTCGCTCAGGGACGTCATCTTCGAGGTCGGCGGCGGCATCCCGGACGGTCGGAAGTTCAAGGCCGTCCAGCTGGGCGGGCCGTCGGGCGGCTGCGTTCCCGAAGAGCACATCGACATCAAGATCGACTACGAGTCCGTGACGAAGACCGGCGCCATCATGGGTTCCGGCGGCATGGTCGTCATGGACGACCGGACGTGCATGGTCGACATCGCGCGGTTCTTCCTGCAGTTCACGCAGGACGAGAGCTGCGGCAAATGCACGTTCTGCCGTGTCGGCACGAAACGCATGCTCGAGATCCTCGACAGGATAACCTCGGGCGAGGGTCGGGACGGCGACATCGAGAGGCTCGAGGAACTGGGACAGCAGATCGTCTCATCGTCCCTGTGCGGTCTCGGGCAGAGCGCGCCCAATCCCGTGCTTACCACCATCAGGTACTTCCGCGCCGAATACGAGGCGCACGTCCACGAGAAGCGCTGCCCGGCGCTCGCGTGCAAGCCTCTTCTGACATACGAGATCGACCCCGACAAGTGCATCGGCTGCACGCTGTGTGTTCGTGCGTGTCCGGTCGGCGCCGTTTCGGGCGAGCGAAAGGAACCGCACGTGATCGACACTGAGCTCTGCACCAAGTGCGACGCGTGCCGGAAGGCGTGCAAGTTCGAGGCGGTCATCGTCAGTTGATCTGGCGGGAGCGGCAAACGCGGTGACTTGGCGTCTCCGGAGAGGAAACTGGATTGGCTCTGGTAACGATTTCCCTGAATGGACTTGAGTGTGAGGTCGAGAGCGGGATCACGATTCTCGAGGCCGCGCGAGCGAACGGCATAGAGATCCCGACGCTGTGCAACGACGAGCAGCTCGAGCCCTTCACGTCCTGCTGGATCTGCGCCGTCAAGCTGGAGGGCATGCGGCGCTACGTGCCCTCGTGCGGTACGAGGGTCAGCCCGGGCATGAAGATATGGACCGACACCGAGGACGTCAGGGCGGTCCGCAAGATGGCGCTCGAGCTTCTTCTCTCGAACCACCGGGGTGACTGCATCGCTCCCTGCAAGGTCGCGTGCCCCGCGGGCGTCGACGTGCAAGGCTACATCGCCCTGATCTCGCAGGGGCAGTACCGCGAGGCAACGAAGCTCGTCAAGGACGTCAACCCGTTCCCGCTTTCCATCGGGCGCGTCTGCACGCGTCCCTGTGAGACCGACTGCCGCCGGAACGCCATCGACGGACCCGTGGCCATCGACTACTTGAAGCGCTTTGCCGCCGACTGGGACATCGAGCACGAGAACCCCTACAGCCCGGCCGTGCCGCCGTCGACCGGCAAGAAGGTCGCGGCCGTGGGCGCAGGGCCCGCCAGCCTCACGCTGGCCTACTACCTCCGTCAGAAGGGTCATGACGTCACCATCTTCGAGGCGCTTCCCGAGCCGGGCGGCATGCTTCGCTACGGCATCCCCGAGTACCGGCTGCCCAAGGCGACGCTGGATGCTGAGGTGGGACTCATCACCGCCCTCGGTGCTGAGATCCGATACGGCAAGGCGATGGGGCGCGACTTCACTCTCGCGGACCTCTTCGGGGAGGGGTACGGCGCGGTCTTCCTGGGGCTGGGGGCGATGGGCAGCCGCCTGATGAAGGTGGAAGGTGAGAAGCTGGACGGCGTCTGGGCGGGGACCGAGTTCCTCAAGAAGATGGGGCTCGGAGAGGAAGTGACGATCGGCCGTCACGTCGCCGTCATCGGCGGCGGCAATACGGCCATCGACGCGGCGAGGTCGAGCCTGAGACTCGGCGCAGACAAGGTCACCGTCGTCTACCGCCGCTCCAGGACCGAGATGCCCGCGTGGGACGTTGAGGTGGAGGCGGCGCTCCACGAGGGCGTCGAGATGCACTTCCTTGCGGCGCCCACGAAAATAGAGGGGGACGGGCGCTGCGAGCGCCTGGAGTACATCGAGATGGAACTGGGTGAGCCCGACGACAGCGGTCGGCGCCGCCCGGTCCCCATCGAGGGTTCTGAGAAGGTGCTCGAGGTCGACAACGTCATCGCGGCCATCGGCCAGCTGCCCGACCTCGCGGCCATCAGCGACACGGTAGAGAGAGACGGGAGCGCGCTTGAGGCGAAACTCGAGCTGACGCGGTGGGGCACGATAGTTGCCGACGAGGCAACCGGCGCGACCGCGGTGCCGCGCGTCTTCGCCGGCGGCGACGTCGTCACGGGCGCCGCCACCGCCATCGAGGCGATCGCCGCGGGAGGACGTGCGGCCCAGGCGATAGACCGGCTGCTCCGCGGAGAAGACGTCTGTGTTGCTGCGACACCGTTCAACATTCAGAAGGAGCGGTGGGACAGCTTCCCGGACGATGAGCTCGCCGGCATCGTGCGGGCACCAAGACAGGAGATGCGGGAGCTCCCCGTGGCGGACCGGATTCGGACGTTCGACGAGGTCGAGCTGGGCTTCACCGAAGAGCAGGCGCTCGTTGAGACCGAGCGCTGTCTCGAATGCGGGTGTGCCTCCGCCTTCACGTGCAGGCTTCGTCAGTATTCGACAGAGTACGGAGCGTCGGCCGGTGTCTTCGGCGGAGAGATCGTCGACGACCCGCCGGACACGCGGCATCCGTTCATTCGGCTGGAACCCGAGAAGTGCATCCTGTGTGGCAGATGCGTCCGCATCTGCGAGGAGGTGCAGGGTGCTACGGCGCTCGGGTTCTTCAACAGGGGTTTCCACACTCAGATGAAGCCAGGGCTCGACAAGTCCTTGGCGGAAACCACGTGCGAGTCGTGCGGGCAGTGCGTGTCGACGTGTCCCACGGCCGCGCTCTCCACGGTGATCGACCTTCCTAAGCCGGGCCCCTGGGCAGGACGCGCGACGAGATCGACGTGCACGTTCTGCGGCACGGGCTGTTCCGTCATGCTGCATACGGTCGGCGACGTTCTGGACAGGGTCGAACCCGTGCCTACGAGCACCGACGGTCACACGAATCTCTGCGTCAGAGGCCGCTTCGGCTTCGGCCTGTGGGCCGCAGACGACCGCTTCCTGGCTCCGGCTGTCCGCACGGACGGTGCTCTCGAGGAGACCTCCTGGGAGCGCGCGGCCGCGAACGTGGCGGAGAGGATGAAGTCGGCCATAGAGAGACACGGACCCGAGGCCGTGGCGGTCTTCGTCTCGCCTCGTGTCACGAACGAGGTGGCCCACCGGCTGGTCAGGCTGAGCCGTGAAGCCCTGGGCACCGCCAACGTCGGGTCGTACGGACTGGCTCAGGAGGCCGGTGTCTTCGCCGCACTCGAGCGCGCCTTCGGTCATTCCGCGTCGACCGCGTCCTACGAGGACGTCAGGAGCGCCGACGTCATCCTGCTGCTCGATTCGGACATCGCCGAGGAGCAGACTGTGCTCGGCATCTCTGTCCGGAAGGCCGTCAGGAACGGAGCGCGACTTATCGTCGTCGCGCCCGTAGAGACCAGAATGTCGAAGATGGCCCGCGTCTGGATACAGGCCGAACGCAGGGACTTCTCGAACGTGCTCCTGGCCCTGACGGGCAGGGCGCTTGCGGCCGGTGCAGACCCGTCGAAGCTGCCGTTCGGCGTCAACGGGCTTCCTCAGCTGTCGAAGCTGGCCGGCGCGTCGTCAGTGGACGCCACCGTGTCGAGCGGTACTCTCGAGGAGGTAGCGGACGCACTCGTCTCGGCCAAGAGGACCGTTCTCATCGCCAACTCTGGTTCCTTCGAAGCCGCGAGCGCCCGGCGTGATGCAGGCTTAGCCGTCGCGCTCTCCGTCCTCACGGGTTCAACCGCCGCGGCTCCGCTCGTTCTGTTCGCGCGGACGCGCGCCAACGGGCAGGGCCTGTCCGATCTGGGGATCGGGCGCGAGTCGGCGCGACTGGTGAGGGAACTCGCCGCCGGTTCCATCCGGGCGGCGCTCATCATTGGGGAAGATCCGGTGTCGGGAGCGACGGAGCCGGACCGCGTCCGCGAGGCGCTCGAGAAGCTCGACTTCCTGGTGGTTGCTGACACGGTGCCGACCGAGACGACCGCGCTCGCGGACTGCATCCTGCCCCTGTCGGCCCCGGGGGAGTCGCAGGGGAGCTTCACGAGCAGCGAGCGCAGGGTTCAGACCGTGGCCGGGCCGCTCACCTCCCCGTCCGGACTGACGGACCTCGAGATCGTCTCGACGCTGGCGGCAGCGTTAGGGGTCGAGTTCGGGGCGACAGACGCTGTCGCAGTCCGCGGCGAGATGGTCGGGTCGCTGGGCCTGCCGGACTACCCCGCGGTCGATCTGCCCCCGGGCGGCCTCCGCTGGGGTGGAGAGGCCCTTTATGAGGGAGGTCTCAGGACGCCTGACGGCGCGGCCGACCTCTCGATCCCGTCCGTGGACGCTCCAGACGTGATTATCGATCCTCGCTGGACCGATTCGATCGAGGTTCGCTTCTCCAGACTGATCGAAGAGGTTGGACTTCCGGCTCACGTGGTCCGGCGCCACCGAGTTAGCGCTCGGTTAGACCGGGTACATCATGACCCAGGTGGGCGCGTCTGAGGGTGCGATCAAGATCACACGGTAGCAGCATGAAGAGACGTGGGTCAAGAGTAGGGTCCCTGTTACGGAGGATCTCGAAGGGAGAGCGGTCACCACGGG
>JAUWLR010000084.1 GCA_030613615.1 Candidatus Eiseniibacteriota bacterium | reverse complement strand
CCCCTTACATCGGGGCGGGCGCATACCCCACGGCGCCGACCCGTAAGGCTGCACGCCGGCGAAAAACGGCGGCGGGCGCGACGCCGACGGCAAGTGGACCGTTCTCTACAGCGGTACACACGGCCTGGTGCACGGCATGGAGATGATCCTGGACGCTGCCGAGCTGCTCGTGGACGATGAGAGGATTCGCTTCGTAATGGTGGGCGACGGCGTCGCCAAGGACGCGCTCGTTGCCGACGCACAGCGCCGGAAGCTCAGTAACATGGAGTTCTTGCCCAGCCAGCAGCCCGAAGGTCTGGCGGAGAGGATCCGAAATTCGGACGTCTGCATCGCCACGACGACGGGAGGGAGCTTCAGCGAGGGGACCGTGCCGGTCAAGATGTTCGACTACATGGCCTGCGGGAAACCCGTGGTGGCCGCCGTCGCCGGGGATGCTCGGACCATAATGGCCGAGGCCGACGGGGGCGTCATCGTGGCCCCAGGGGACTCCGCGTCCCTCGCTTCCACGCTGCTCAGGCTCCTGGAGGACAAGGATGAACGGTCGCGGCTTGGGAAGAACGGGCACGAGTACGTCAGGTGGAGCTACTCGCGACAGCACCTCGCGGCCCGGATGGACGATCTCCTGGAACGGGTAGTGCGCCGCGAGCGGATCCTGGGCGGTGGGCGTATGGAGTTCAGGCGCTATCTGACGGCCAAGTACCTGATCGACGCCGCCCTCGCTTCGCTCTTGCTCATCGTGATGTCCCCCGTCCTCGCGCTGACCGCGCTCCTGGTGAAGGTTGATTCGCGTGGCCCCGTCATCTACAGACAGCGGCGCATAGGGATCTACTCGCAGGAGTTCACCATCTACAAGTTCCGGACCATGCACGTGCACACGCCCGAGCTGGCGACCGATCTCCTGGCACCGACCATCCACGACTACACGACGAGGACCGGGCGCCTGCTTCGCAGGCTCAGCTTCGACGAGCTGCCCAACCTCTGGAACATACTCATCGGTGACATGAGTATCGTCGGCCCCAGACCCGCGCTCTACAACCAGTACGATCTCATCGACGAGCGTCGCAAGGTCGGGGGTGACGTCATGCGGCCGGGCCTGACCGGGTGGGCTCAGATAAACGGCAGAGACAGCATCACACAGGGCGAGAAGGTGCGGCTGGACGAGTTCTACGCGCGCAACTGCTCGCTCGCGCTCGACCTGGGGATCGTGATCGGGACCCTGAGGACGGTCTCTCGCACGGAGGACGTCGGCGATGGACGGCCGGTGGAAGACTCCGAGCAAGGAGGGGAGGAGTGACGACCAATCTCCCGCTGAAGGCCGGCGGCTCGGGCAGTGAGAGGAAGCGGGCTCCGAGGAACATCGCGGCGATCGTCGCGGTGGCCGCGCTCGTTGTTCTCGTGTACCACGAGACACTTGTGGTGCTGTGGCGGACTTGGGCTACGAATCCGAACTACTCCCACGGGTACCTCATTCCTCCCGTGGTCGCCTTCCTGCTGTGGCGCGACAGGCGTCGCTACCTCACGGCGCGGGGGCGCGGGAGCCTGTTCGGCCTCGTGCTGATCGGGCTCGCTCTTCTGGGCCACATCGTGTCGATACGCGCCGGCGTCTTCATGACGCAGGGCTATTCACTCGTCCTGTTGCTCTTCGGGCTTTCCGTCTTCTTCCATGGCGGGAGGGCCACGAGGACCGTGTGGTTCCCCCTGGGCTATCTCGTTCTCATGCTGCCGATGCCGCCTTACATGATGAACGTCATCGCGTTCCGCCTCAAGGTCTTCGCTGCCAGGGCCGGCAGCGGCATCGCGATCAAGCTTGGGATCCCGCTCGCGCGCTCCGGGATGACCATTCACATCCCGACCGGTTCACTCAGGATCGCCGACCCGTGCAGCGGGCTGCGTTCGCTGATAGCGCTCGTCGCGCTCGGGGCGCTCTTCGCTTACCTCACGCGGGGGAAGACCTGGAAACGCGTCGTGCTCTTTGCATCTGCCGTGCCTCTTGCAGTTCTCGCGAATGTCGTCCGCATCGCGGTGCTGTGCGTGGTGGCTAACATCTGGGGCATCGACGCCGCGCTCGGCTTCTTCCACGATTTCTCCGGACTCCTGCTGTTCATGATCGCGTTCGTTGGCCTCGTCACCGTCAGGAAGCTCCTGAGATTCGAGACAGAGCGAGAGGAGACCGCATGAAGACGTCCGCCCGCGTCGCCGTAGTGCTGGTTCTTCTGGTCGCGACCGCGCTGTACGTGCGCCTCAATCCGCCCCGTCGTCTGACACTCGGTCCGGACGCCCTGACCGCGTTCCCGGTGACGCTCGATTCGTGGAGGGGGGCGGACCTCGAGTTCTCCGATGTCGTCACGGAAGAGCTGGCCGCCGACGACACGCTGGCGCGGCGCTACGTCGACGAGCAGGGGAACTCGGTGTGGTTCGTCATCATATTCCATCAGAACGAGAGGTACGGCGCGCACGAGCCCGTGGTCTGCTACAGGGCCCAGGGGTGGGGCGTCGTGGACCAGGGTCTCACTTCCCTGTCCAGAGAGGGCGGGGACTTCGACGCCAACTGGCTGCTCGTCGAAACGCGCGGGCGGAAGCGTGTCGCGCTCTACTGGTGGTACACGGCCGGCGATCTCGCTACGGCCGATCGGGACAAGTTCATGGCGCGCATGGCGACGGCCGGCGTCAGGTCCAACGTGACGTTCGGAGCGTTCGTCCGCGTATCGGTTGCGGTAGGAGAGGGAGGCTTCGATGAGGCCCTCTCGACCGCGCGCCTCTTCGCGGAGGAAGCGCTTCCACACATACCCGAGCTCTTCGCCGAAGGCGGGTAGCCCGGGCGCGCGAATCATGTTGCAGCCGCGCGGGCGGTCCTGACGAACGCCGCGGCGCGCGAACGGAGTCGGAGATCTCTGGGGGGAGGGTTAGATGGGCGTGGTCCAACAGTTCAACGCACTTATCTGGAGCTGGGCGGAGATGTTTCGGGCGCTCCGCAGGAGAGTGGCTCTGGCGCCTTTCCTCATCTACGCGGGCGTTCAGACCCTGATCCTGCTGATGCTTCTGGGCTTCACCGTCCCTCCGTTGAGGTTCTTCGTTCCGGCCCTCCTGCGGTGGAGGTTCGGGGACGCGGCGCTTCACTACCCCAACAACCTCATGGTGCTGCGGGGCGGTCTCGGGCAGGCGGACATCATCCTGTCCGTGTTTCTGGGCGCGCTGGTGACGGCGGCGGCCGTCTACCTCTTCGCGTCCTTCTACAGTGGACGGAAGGAACGCTATTCCGCAGGGTTCGCCGCCGGCGCGTCGAAATACGTGCCCGCCCTCCTGATCGCGCTCGTGGTCGCCGTCCTCTCTCAGGTGGCGGTGCGCGTGCCCATGTCGATCTGGGGAGGCCTCGCTGACACGAGTCCGCTGCGGTTCAGGATGCTCCGCATGATGCTCATCGGAGTCGTTCTCGTCGTGCAGGCCGTCTTCGTGTACGGCATCGCGGCGGTGGTCGTGGATGACAAGCGTGTGGGCGGAGCGCTGGCCGCCACGGTCTCGCTTGCGTTCCGGAACCCGGTGACGACTCTGCTTCTCGTGGCGGTGCCCGCGGCGCTCGAGCTTCTTCCAGCGTGGATCATGAGGAACAGCACGGTCATCATCTACAGGTTCTCGCCGGAGTTCCTTGCGGTGGGGATGTTCATCTGGATAGTCGTCATTCTGTTCATCAACTACGCGACGATCGGGGCCGCGACCAGGTTCTATCTGCACGCGACTGCCGACGAAGGGCCTTCCAGTGAGCCCGGGGGGGAACAGCGATGAGAACTCCCAGGACACTGTGGGCGTGCCTGGCCGGCGCCGTGGCGCTCGCCCTCCTCGCGGGTTCACTCGGGTGCGGGTCTGAGCCCGGGCTCCGTGACAGGTACGTGGCCGAGAAGCTGGCTTGGAAAGCCGCGAAGGCCGTCCAGGCCATGCGAACCAATCCCGACCTGGCAACGGATGAGATGAAAGAGCACGTGGCGGACATCTACAGCGAGATAGTCGAGCGGTTCCCGCCTCCCGACGATCCTTCGGGGCTGTCTCAGGCGCAGCTGGATGTCGCGGCGATAGCGGCGCGCAGCAGGATAGAGCTTGCTGAGATGGCCGCGCTGTCCGAGGACACGGACGAGGCGATTCGTCTCTACGCGTCCGTGAGGGACGGCTACTCGTACGACAGGAACCTCGCGGTCGAGGCGTCCGTCGCTCTCGCCGAGGTCACGGAGATGAGCGGACGATGGGAAGACGCCGTTGCGGTTTACGAGGGCCTGATGTCCGATTGGCCCCCGGCCAGGGCCGAGGCGGCGATTCCCGACGCACGGATTCTGCGAGCGCCCATCAGGGCCGCCGCCGGCTGCCACGCGCGGGGAGACGAGGCCGGCGGCCGCGAGTGGTTCGAGCGGGCGAGGGACTACTACGCGGTATGGGTCGCGGAGTGGCCGGGAAGCCCGACGGCCGAGCTGGCGATGAGCTTCAGCGCCGAGACGTTTCTGATGGAAGAGCGCTGGGGCGATGCCGTGGCCGCCTACGAGGAACTCGACCGCGACTACGGCCACTACGGGAATCGCCCGGGCATCTGGCTGACGCTCGCCGATACCTACTCGAACAAGCTGAACCGGGAGGCGACGGCCCGGAGCTACTACCTGAAGGTCGTTGAGAACTACCCGGATGACATCGCGTCAGCGACCGCTGCACTCGCGCTGGCGGAGGTGGAGATCGCGACGGGCGAATACGAGACCGCGAGGTCCCGGCTCGAGGACGTGGCCGAGAGGTTCGCAGAGAACGAGGACGTGCGAGCCACTGCGATCCAGTATCTGGCCATCAGCTACGAGAGCGAGGGGCTCTGGGACAGCGCCGTCGCACAGCTCAATGCGCTCGCCAGAGAGCATCCGACAACGCTCTACGGGCTCACCGCGCTTCAGCATGTCGCTGAGCACTATGAGGAACTGGGCGAGAGCGGCGCGGCGCGTGTCGCGCTTGAGAGGGCGGCCGACCACTACGAACGCGTCATCCGGGATTACTCGTCGACGCCGGCCGAGCTGGCCGCGCGCGGCTACCTGATCAACACGAGGCTCAGGCAGGAGAGGTGGGAGGACGCGGCCAGGGTCATGACAGAGACGGCCGGGCGCTTCCCCGATTCTGAGTCCTCGCCCGATATGATGCTGAGGGCGGCCGACATACACGAGAAAAGGCTCGCAGACCCCGGAGCGGCCACGGAGATACTCCGGTCGGTGACGGACCTTTTCCCGGGCACGCGGGCCGCGGCAGCGGCGGAGCGGCGTCTCGGAGAGCTGGAGGAGTAGCCGAACCCGACCTGGTGTTTTCCGGAGGGAGCATGTCCGTGCCCGAGCACAAGGCGATCCTGGTAGTCGAACGCGAACGAGCGATCAGCGCGCTCGTGTCCGACGCCATTGCGGGCTGGCACGATGCGAGCCGCGCGGAGACCGGCACGGGCGTTCACGACGCCCGCCCGTCCTCCCTGCCCTCACGCGGGCACGACGTCCATCGCTCAGATACCGCGGCGGCGGCGGCCACCGCCATCAGGATGCTCCACCCCGACGTCGTGGTTGTGAACGCGGAGCTTGCCTTCGAGGGGGGAGCCGATGGGGGGGAGATGTCGCTTCTCGATGTCATCGATGAGATCGCCCTGCGGCCGAAGATCATCGTGGTGGCTGACAGAGAAAACCGGGAGTTGGCGGAGGAGGCCATCGGTCTCGGCGCCTTCGACTACTGCGTGAGCCCCATGCGGACCGATGAATTCTCAGCGCTTCTTCGACGGGCGCTGCACATACGGGAATTGGAGATGGGCATAGAGGATCTGCCTGACAGGCTCTCCAGCGTTGAGCGGTTCGAGAACCTCGTGGGAAGCTGCGATGCAATGCGCACAGCGTTCTCCGCTGTCGTGAGGGTCGCGGCGACCGACGCGGGCGTTCTGCTCGTCGGAGAGCAGGGGACGGGGAAGCGGCTCATCGCCCGCGCGGTACACCACCTGAGCCGCAGGTGCGACGGGCCTTTCGTCGTCGTGAGCTGCGCCGGCGCCACGCCCGAGGTCATGGAGGATGAGATCTTCGGTCGAGCGGGACCGGGCCCCCGGGATGGGCCCGGACGGGGCTCCGGGCGACTGGAACAGGCCGACGGAGGCACGCTTCTTCTGGAGGGCGTCTGCGGTCTGCCCCTGCCGCTCCAGGCGAGACTGTCCGCCTTCCTTCGGGAGCGAGAATCTCGTCCCGACGTTCGGGTCGTCGCGTCCACGGACCGTCCGCCCAGCTGCGGTGTGGCGTCGGGCGCGGGCGGAGGATCTCCCACGCTTTGGGGGGACCTGTACTACCGGCTCGGTGTTGTGACGATCGAGCTGCCCCCGCTCAGAGAGAGAGGAGAGGACGTCGCGATCATGGCCCGGGCGTTCCTCGCGAAGTACTCCCGCGAGCACGGTCGAACCCTGTCGGGATTCGGCAGGTCAGCGATGGCATCGCTGATGAGCCACGGATGGCCGGGGAACGTCGCTGAGCTCGAGGCTCGTGTGCGGCGTGCCGTCATACTGTCGCGTGGGCGACTGGTGAGCGCGGCCGATCTGGGTCTGAACGGCAACGGCCGGTCCTCCGACCGCTCGCTCGCGGAGGCGAGATGTGAGCTTGAGCGCAGCATGGTGACCGGTGCCCTTCTCCGGGCTGTGGGGAACGTCTCGATGGCCGCCCGGGCCATCGGAGTAAGCAGGCCCACAATGTACGACCTCATAAGGAAGTACGAACTGGACCTGTCCAGTTTCAAGGGGCTCGCGCGCCAGTAGTCGAAGCCGGCCGTGCGGAGCCCTTCCGCCCGCGCGAGCTTGACACTCGCGGGAGAGGGCCATAGAATTGCCCTGCCGGGTCGCCCCCACGGCGGCCGGGCGGACTCGTCCGTGAGATCCCCGGACGTTCGCGTCCAATAGAGCTACCAGCAGAACGGTCCACGAAGTCACCCAAAGGAGTGAGAGATGTCCGTGAGAGTAGCAGCGCTCCTTCTTGTCGCCCTGGCGGCCGCGCTTCCGCTAACGGAGGCTGCGCACGCGCAGGGCAGGAACGGTGTGGTGATAACGTCTTCCCCACCCGGGGCAGTCGTTGAACTCAGAGGAGAAAACGTCTTCAGCGGCGTGACGCCGTGGAGGCTCGACAGAGGTCTGTCGGGCACCTACGAGGTCCACGCAACGAAGCCAGGGTACGCCGACTGGACCGGCAGCACGTCACTGTCGGCGAGCCGCCACGATTCGCTCTTCATTCGCATGAAGAGGAAGACCGCCATGGCGACGGGGCTGCGCTCCGCCCTGTGTCCCGGGTGGGGGCAGTTCTACGCGGGCAAGACACTGAAGGGCAGCGTGTTCCTGCTTGCGGAGGCGGGCGCCATCTGGGGTGTCATCTACACGGACTCGAAGCGCTCGGACGCGATGCGTGTGCATGAACGGGCCACTAGGGCCTACAACTCCTCCGACCAGATCGACGAGATCAACGCTGCCCACGACGTGATGCTTGATGCGTTCGACGACCTCGAGCGATGGCACGAGAGCCGCAAGCGGTGGGTCTACGCGGCGGGCGCCATCTGGCTCGTAAACGTGCTCGACGCTACACTGCTCATTCCCAATGAAGGGGGCGGCCTCTTCGCCGGCCTGCCTGACTCCGACGGGTCCGGGCTCTTCGCCGCCCTAGACGCGGACAGGACCGTGCTCGGCGACTCGGTGTCGTTCTGAGTGCAGACTCGTTGTTGCCGGAGGTGATTCGATGAAGCGATACATCACAGGAGCCGCGCTCCTACTGGCCCTGGTCGCGGGCTTGTCGGGCTGCCTCGACACCCTCGTGGACCCGGACCACAGTAACCCGCTGGACCCCGCGAACCCGAACACGTCCTCGGTAGTGCCGGCGAGACCCACGGAACTGACTGCGGTCGTCTCCGATCGACTTGTCGAGCTCTCGTGGTCCGTTAGCAACGCGTCGGCGATCGACCACTATCGTGTCTACCGATGGGAGGTGGAGGGCGGGGAGAACGAGAACTACGAGCTGATCGATACCACGACAGAGATGGCGTACGCGGACGCGGACGTCAGGAACGGGCAGGCGTACTACTACAAGGTGTCCGGCGTCAACGATCTCGGCCTCGAGGGCAAAGCGTCGAGAAGGATAATCGTGGTCCCCAGGATGTTCAGCGTGACGATAAATCAGGGCAGTCCGAAGACCTCATCGAGGAACGTTACCCTCAGGATGTCCGCTTCTGCCGAGACCGAGATCATGCAGGTCTCGAACGCGCCTGACATGTCCGATGCTCAGTGGGAGCCCTATCAGTCCAGCTACTCGTGGGTCGTCCTGGCCGGCGACGGTGACAAGACCGTCTACGTCCGGTTCAGGGACGTGGCCGACAACGAGTCTGCCATCGTCAGCGACGACATCGAGCTGGATACCAGGGCCGTGATCGAGTCAGTGACCGAGGACTCGAACGGCGAGGACCTGGCGGCCGGAGACGTCATTCACTTCACCCTGACGGCGGGTGAACTTCACGGAGAAGCCGCGGTGGACCTGGGTTCGATCGTTCGCGACATCGTTCTCTACGACGACGGGACCGGCGGGGACACGGCGCCCGACGACGGCGTGTATGAGAGGGACTACACCATCGATCCGGGTGTGGAGGTCGTGAACGGCCCGGTGATAGGGGCTTTTACTGACGAGGTCGGCAACCGTGCAGAGCCCGTGCTCGCTGCCGGAACCGTTACGGTCCTCGATCCCCCGGCGGCTGTCGAAATGGGCACTCCGGTACCGCTTTCGGAGCGCAAGATCGTCCTCTCGTGGTCCCGCAACAACGACGCGGACTTCTCGGCCTACAAACTCTACCGGTCGTATGTCCCCGGCGTCGACGGGTCCGCGGAGCGGGAGCTTATTGGTGACTTCTCCAACCAGTCCACCACCGACTACACGGACACGGGACTCGAGCCGGATTCGACGTACTACTACGCGGTGTACGTGGTCGACGACATAGGCCTGACGACTATCAGCAACGAGGGCTCTGCGACGACCCTGGAGAACCTGCCGCCGGCCGCGGTCGAGCTCTTCACGCCCTGGTCGCCGGGTTCATTGTCGCTCGAGCTCAGCTGGGGCGTGAGCGACGCGGACGACTTCATGTACTACGAGCTCATCGTGTGGGAGGAAGACCCTCCGGCTCCCCCCGCAACCTCCGAGAAGAGGATCATCGCGCGGATCGAGACGCGGAGCGAGACGTTCTACACTCACGAGTCGCTTGATGAGACCATCATCTATTGGTACGAGGTGGCGGTCGTTGACTCGTTCGGCGCCGAGGCTCTCTCGAACACGGTCTCGGGATCGCCGGTTCCGTAGCGCCGCACGGTGACGGGACTCTCACCCGAGGGGGGGAGTCCCGATGAAGTGAAGTAGCCAGCTTCAAGAAAGCAGCCAGCTTCAGGGGGCCCGCTCGCACGCGACAGCGTGAGGACGGGCCCCGTCCTTCTGCACGCCCCCCCGGCTCCACCTGCACGCCCCCCCGACTCCACACCGAAATGAACTCCCCTCATCCTTCTGCCACGTTGTCGAGTGGAGCCAGGCTCTCCGTATTGTTACATGCCTATTGGCACAGCTTGTGCATTCCCATCAGATAGAATTCCGTCTGTGACGGCTGGCAAGTGAAGCCAGCAAGGAATCGAGATCAGGCGGGGCCAAGCGGGCACTCGAGAAGCCTCGGTCGCGCTGGACCGGCAAGACAACCCCCACGCTGGCTGGTCCTTGAGTCTTCCACTGTACCGGCAACCCCCTGTGCACCTGCCCCGGGCCCCACTGATCTCGTTCGATTTCCTGAGGCGCGCAACACGGGGTGTGTGGATGCGGGAACTCAGCAGGGGGCGGGTCAGCGCAATTGCCGCGCTGGCGGCCGTGGTGGTGGTACTTCTGGCGGTGCCGTGTGCTCCGGCCGACGGTCCGGGCGCCAGGGACGGCACTTCACATGTACTGATAGGGGTCTCTCCCGGGTCGTCGTTCGGCGTGGCGGTCGATGGCCAGGCTCTCCCGGAAGGATCCGTGGAGTCCGATTCACTCGGCATCCTCGACTTCGCGGTCGACGGCGGCGCGCCCGGAGTCCACACGGTCTACTTCTCGCTTCTTGAACCCCTGGTCCTTTCGTCGGTCGCGGTCGACTCGGTCACGCCCTCGTCCGCCGTCGTCAGGTGGCAGACGAACATCCCCTCGAACTCCAGCGTTCAGTACGGCTTGACCTCCGACTACGGCGACGACACCGGAATCGACCCCCAGATGACGTTGTTCCACCGAATGCTCCTTGAGGGACTCGCTCCGGGGTCGACGTACCACTTCAGGGCTGTGAGCACCGACGTGTTCGACAGGACCTCTGATTCCGGGGATCAGGTGTTCGAGACCCTCGCTCTTGACTTCGAGATAGCTGATGTGACCGTGTCGGGTCTGGGAGCGACCTGGGCCGTCATCGGTTGGACGACCACGAGGCCGGCCACGTCCAGGGTAGAGTACGGCCTGACAGACGGGTACGGGCAGGAAACCGCCGAGGACACTCTCGCGGTCGTCGAGCACTCGGTGGTGCTCACCGGTCTTCTCAACGGAACGTCGTACCACTTCCGCGTGCACTCCCGTGACGGCTACGGGGCGGATGCGTTCTCACCCGACTCCACGTTCACGACCATGGAACTGGAGCCAACCGGTCCCCCGATCATGGGTGGCGTCGGGGCTTTCTCGGAGCGTCTGAACTCCATCGTCGTCACGTGGACCACGGACCGTCCCGCGACCTCCCAGGTGCGGTACGGGACGGAAGGAGACCTCGACTGCTGTTCCGAGGCTGACCCGACCCTTGTGATAGCTCACGTCGTGCGGGTCAGGCCGGTGGCGCCCACGCACGAGTACACGTTCGTGACCCTGAGCGCCTGCGGGGCAGACACCGCCGAGGGCACTCCCTTCATTTTTGCCACGGAGCTTCCCGATGTGTCCAGGAGCGAGGGGAAGGGTGTGACGATCGCGAGACCGGGGATCGTATGCGTGGCCGATACGGCCGCGACGATCGCGTGGTCGACGGATCGCCCGTGCACCACGTGGGTGGAGTACGGGATCGACGAGGACCTGGGCTCGGTGAGCTTCTCGCTTCCGGGCGGTGGTTGCACCCACGAGGCATCGCTCACCGGCCTCGCGCCCGGCACTCTCTACTACTACAGAGTGTGCGCGTGGGATGAATTCGGAGGAGCGGTCTGGCAGGATGGAGGCACTTTCGAGACCTGCGAGCTCGTCGGCCCGGACCTGCCCGGTGCCGCCGGACTCCGGTTCTCCATTCAGCCGAACCCGACGCTCGGCACTGCGACGCTGGCGTACGCGGCGACACCCGGCGCACTGGTTCGGGCTCGGATCTACACGGCGACCGGCAGGCTCGTGCGCGAGATCTCTCGCGCGGCCGCCCAGTCGGGGGAGGGCTCGCTCGAGTGGGACGGGAGGGACTCGCTCAACAGGCCCGTCGGAAGCGGCGTCTACCTGTGCGAGCTCTCTGACGGCGGCTCGCCCGTGCGGCGCAAGTTCACCGTCCTGCGGTGAGCAGCCCAGCTGACCGCTTCGCCGACCGCCCCGTCGCTCGCCCCGTCGACCGCTCCGTCAATCGCTCCGTCAATCGCTCCGCCGATCGCTCCGCCGACCTGCGGCACCCTCGCGATATCCACAACAGCACACTCGCTCCGACATTGCTTGGAACCCAGGGTTCTTCCTCGTCGCCGGGGTGCGCCTACCGGGCACAGGAGGGGCTGGAGGGGCGTGCCTGGGCGGGTACGGGCGCCCACCGGCGGCGGGTACGGGCGCCCACGGGCGGGTAGGAGCACACGCCGG
>JAUWLR010000145.1 GCA_030613615.1 Candidatus Eiseniibacteriota bacterium | reverse complement strand
CACCGATCCCGCCGCGTCTACGTATCGCGCCGACGTGGTCTGTATCTTGTCCGAGCCGGCGGCGAGGCGGTCGTTGTATCGCCGACAAAGCTCTTCCTTCTCGGCCAGCGCTCCTCTGTTCTCTCCCAGTCCTGCCTCGTGCGCGACGGGTTCCTCCATCAGGTCGTCCAGACGCGTCCTGTAGCTTTCGAGCTCACCCTTGAGTCCCGCGGAGCTCTCAAGCCCCGCTAGCCGCGTCTGCTTCTGCCCGTCAAGCAGATCTCTGAATCTGCGGTGCTCCCTCTCGATCTCGGACAGACCTTCCGTAACGGAGGCCAGCTCGCCTTCACGTTCGTCGGCCCTCTCCGCGGCCCCGTTAATCTCGTCCTCCAGCCGCGCTGTCCTGCTGAGGGCCAGCGAAAGGTCAGCCCGTATGTCCGTCAGTTCGGTGTCCAGCTCCGCTACCCGGCGCTCGGAGGCGCTCCGCCTCTCGCTGCCAACCAGGAGTCCGTCCGCGAGCGAGCGAACCCGCGCATCGAGCTCGCCGATCTCTATCTCAAGACTCGCCAGCGCCTCTTCCTTGTCGTGGCGCTCGGTGCGCACCCCGAGGCCCTCCCGCTCGGACCTGGAGAGCACTCCGTCGCATTCGCCCATCGTTCCACGAAGCTCGCTGATCCGTCCGGTCGACTCGCCCTTCCGCGTCTGCCACTCGGCGTACTCCCTCCGACCGAGCGCGATCTCCAGCTCCTTGAGCTCGTCCGTGTAGCGCCGGTGCCGCCGCGCCTGTGCCAACTGCCGTTTGAGCGATCGCACCTTCTTCTCGACCTCGCTGATGATGTCAGACACCCGCTGCATGTCCGTCTCTGTCGCGGTAAGTTTGTTCAGCGCCGAACGCTTCCGCACCTTGTACTTCATGATCCCGGCGGCCTCCTCGAACATGAAGCGGCGGTGCCCACTGGAGTCCGAGAGGATTGAGTCAACCATCTTGCGTTCGATCAACGAGTAAGTCCGCGTGCCGACACCGGTGTCCAGGAACAGGTCCTGGATGTCCCTGAGGCGACAAGGGGTCTTGTTGAGAAGGTACTCGCTCTCTCCCGACCGGAAGACGCGGCGCCCGATGACGACCTCCGCGTAGTCGATAGGAAGATAGCCGGCCGAGTTGTCGATGGTCAGCGCCACTTCGGCCATGCCGAGTCGGCGTCGCTGCTTGGTGCCGTTGAAGATGACGTCGGCCATGCTGGCTCCGCGCAGCTCCGAAGGGCTCTGCTCACCCAGGACCCACCGAATGGCGTCAGCGATGTTGGTCTTCCCGCACCCGTTGGGCCCGACGACGCACGTCATGCCGGAACCAAACTCCAGACCCAGCTTGTGCGCGAATGATTTGAACCCGAAGACGTCCAGCTTCTTGAGGTACACCGCCCCTCCTTGACTCGCTACTCGTTGTCAGCGCCGCGTTCTATCCACGCACCTTCATACCCTAGAGTCTTGATCGTCTCAAGATCTTCGCGGGCCGCCGACAGCATCGGATACCCGCCAGACACCACGACCCGGAACCAGATCCCTCTGTCCTTCACCTCCGTCGCCACCACCTTCGCACCGACACCGCGTTCAATCAGCTGTCGGACCTCGAAGACGGCCGCTCCTTCGTGACGATGCGAGCTGACCATGATCCGATAGCGACCGCCGGGTCCGCCGATAACGGTGCCCCCCTCGGGGCTCTCGCGCACTGCGCGTACGTCGGACTCGTCGACGCCGGCCGAGCCGATCTCCCCGCCCGGCAACTCTCCCTCTCCCTCAGACGTGATCTCGCCGGCCCGCGGGTCTTCCCCACCCGCGGCCGTGCCTTCCCGATCCCTGGTCAGCTCCGTCGTTCCCGCTTCGCCCGTATCGCCCGGGAGTGCCGGGCGATCTACCACACGCTCCTGTCTCCGCCGGCTGAGATCGTCGAGCCACGCGTTGGAGCTGCGCTCTCCGTCGAGGAACCACCACAGCATGGTCGCGATGGCGACGATCGCGAGCAGCGCCGCCGCCGCCGCCACCTGCTTCGGAGCCATCCGGCGCCGACGCAACGAGGCGCCGAGCACGAGCGGCTTGTGCCCCGCCCCACCGGTGTCGTCGCGACGCGCCTTGGTCTCGTGGCGCCCGCGTTCGGGGCGCCCCGTCGTCGACTCCCGCGCCGGCGCTTTCACCCTCGCGGACACAGCTGAATCCTTCCGCAACGGCAGCACGAGTAGGGGACGTTCCGTCGCCTCGGCAGGCTCTTCGACATCCGCCGCCTCGACAGGCTCTTCGGCGTCCGTCGCCTCGACAGGCTCTTCGACATCTGCCACCTCGACAGGCTCTTCGGCGTCCGTCGCCTCGGCCGGCTCTTCGACATCCGCCGCCTCGGCCGGCTCTTCGACATCCGCCGCCTCGACAGGCTCTTCGACATCTGCCGCCTCGGCAGGCTCTTCGACCTCCGTCGCCTCGACAGGCTCTTCGACATCCGCCGCCTCGACAGGCTCTTCGGCATCTGCGACCTGGGTCTGCTCGAGGACCAGGATACCTGTCGTCCTCACAGCACCCGTGCACGAAGCCAGCGACGCTATGTCGGCTCCAGTCCCGGCGACGCAGACTACAGCGTCGAGAGCACCCAGTGTCTTCGTCACATGGACCGGAGGCACGAGCACCAGCACCAGCGCATCCTCCGCGAGTGCCCTGAGCACCTTCGAGAACGCGTCCGCCTCGAAGACGTGGTCGACCGACAGCGGATGCGAACCTGCCGTGACCACGCTGACGCCGGGCGCGAGAGTGCGTCTGACAATGGCGGCGCCTGACACCCCGAACAGCACCGCGTCCACCAATCCCTCATCCCGATCTTCGTCGAGCGCTTTTCCGAGGACGGGACTCTCCACGGTCGCGTCAACAAGCACCACCGTTCTTCCTCTGTCACCGAGCCATGCCGCGGCGTGCGCCGCGAGCCCCGCGGCCTCCGACATGTCCGTTCCGGAGATCCCGACCACACCCTTGACTACATCCAGCAACCGCTCGAGCTCCGGCATCCATCCCGCCAGCGCGTCCCCGATCACCGGACGCACCAGCACCGGGTCCCCGACCTGGCCGGTGCGCTCGAGAGCCACACCGCCGGCGAGCACGCCGGACTCGCGCAAACGCTCGAGCTCCTCACTGGCCGTTCCGGATAACGCTCTGAACTCCACGCCTATTTCTCCTCTAATGCGCTGAGCAGGGCCGTGACCACGGCGGCGTCCTGACTCTCGTACACCGTTCTCAGGTCGATGATGACGCGGTCTTCGTGAGTCCGGGCGACGACGGCAGGAGACGCTGTGAGCAGCGCCGACGTGACCGACCCCGCCGAAACGCCACGTTGCGGTTCTATCTGGACTCCCCTGCTGGGTATGACCCTCTCGGGGGCGGCGCCTCCGCCCACGAGTCCTTCCAGTTCCACTACCGATACCCGCACGCGGTCGCCCAGCGAGGACGCCAGGGACTCCGCCATCTCGTCGGACCTTCGTGCGAGCGAGTCGAGCGGCGCCATGATGGTCGATAACACCGGGACCGCCGTCTCAGCCTCGCCCATGAGATAGCTTCTCAGAGTCGCTGACAACGCGGCCAGGGTCAGCTTCCCGGGACGAAGGGCCCGCATCAGCGGATTGGCTCTCATGCGGGAGATGGCGCTCTCCGTCCCCACGGCGATCCCCGCTTGCGGGCCGCCGAGTATCTTGTCACCGCTGAACGTCGACACGGTCACTCCCGCCGAGACGCTCTCCCTGACTGTCATCTCGCCCGAGAGTCCCAGCTTCGCGGGGTCGGCAAGGATGCCGCTCCCGAGGTCGTGGATGACGGGAATGCCGAAGCGCTCGCCGAGCGACGCCAGCTCCTTGAGGGAGACGCGTTCGACGAATCCCGAGATGGAGTAGTTACTCCAGTGAGCCGACAGAAGCGCGCCGGTGCTGCTTCTGATAGCGTCCCGGAAGTCCGCCAGGTGTGTGCGGTTCGTCGTTCCCACCTCGACCATGCGAGAGCCGCTGCGCTCGAAGACGTCCGGGAGTCTGAACGAGCCGCCTATCTCAATGAGTTCACCGCGTGAAACGATGACCTCACGGCCCGAAGCAAGTGTGTTCAGGACCAGGAGGACGGCGGCCGCGTTGTTGTTGACCACGAGGGCGTCCTCGGCCCCCGTCAGCTCGCAGATCGCGTCTCTCACCAGGTAGTCACGCTTGCCGCGAGTGCCCCTGATGAGGTCGTACTCGAGGTTCGAGTAGCCCCGCGCGACCTCCGCGATGGACGCCACCGCCTCCGCGGACAGCGGCGCCCTTCCCAGATTGGTGTGAACTACGATTCCGGTCGCATTGATCACCGGGACCAGCCCGCGCGCGGGCGAACGCACGATCTCCGCCTCCACTTCGGCCAGGATCCCGGCACGCACGCTCTCATGAGACTCACCGTGGCGGCATTCTCCCGCGATCATCGCCCCGCGCTCTGCTTCGAGGATCTCCCTGATAAGACGGACCGCGATCGGCCTCGGCTGTATCGCGCTCAAGCCTCTCTCATCGAGGTGAGCCACCACGGCATCGACGGAGGGGATTGCGCTCAGATTGCTCTTGTCGGTCATGAATCAGCGCGCGCGCCTTCCTGGGCCCGCGCATCCTTCCCGGCAGGTCTAGGGCGCGAATCTCCGCGCCTACGGACGGCCGCTCCCGGACACGGCCAGAAATAGTCTGCGATGCCGTCAGAATATCTGTCCGTGAACAGGTGGTCAAGCGGTTTCGGCCCCGTAAGTCACGGAGAGCCCACGCGTAGCGCCCGGGAGCTCCCGCTCCTCTGCAGGGCACCCTGCAAGAGCGCGAGTGCATCATGACTCATCGCCACGCCCTGTTCTGGCGGGCAGGCGCATCAGCAGGCGTGCAGGACCTGCCCCGGAGCCCTTGAGCGCCCCAATCGGCCGTCCTTGTGCCAGCACAACTCAGGCCGCAGGGGCTGGCACGTCAATTGCACGAACAAGGGCTCTGTGGGCCCCAGAGCGCACGTTCAGGGGACACTGAATCCGCAAGCCCGGCTCCAGCAAAGGAGGCCAAACAACGACCGTTGTTACACCCGTGGCAGATCTGGTGCCCGGCGATCGCGACGAAAGCGAGGGCAAAGGCAGTGCCTCCCCTCAAGACCCAGGGCTCCAACATGGAGTGTTTGAGAGATGCTCAAGAGAACGCTTTGCGTGCTGGTAGTGACCGCCGCCATGTTCGCGTTTGCAGCGACAGCGACGGCCAGGACAACCGTTGCCGACTACACGGAGAACGTCGACCCGCCGCATTCCCGCAGCCCCATTGTGCTCTTCTTCGACGACATGGAGAGCGGCGTCGGTGCCTGGACGCCCGTCGACAACACCGCCACAGCGACGCCCCACTTCCACCTGGACCCGTACATGCCCTACGAAGGCACGTACTCCTGGTGGTGCGGTAACTTCGACTATGACACCGACGGTGGCTACGGCAACGGCTGGGATGACAGGCTGACCATCCCGACGCCCGACCTGACTGGCGCCACGTATCCGATCCTGCCCTACGCGTTCCGTCACGATTCGGAGATGGGCTACGACTACACGTACGTTCAGGCCGAGAGCATGGGCGTGTTCGTGAACCTGAACCGTGGCTACGACGGTTCTGCCCCGTGGACCGACATCGGTCTCTACGGCTTCATCCTCCAGACCTACGACAATCCGCTCAACGCGCGCTTCCGCTTCATCTCGGACGGCGCCTGGTCGGATCAGGACGGTCTGTATCTGTCCGTCGGTGGCGCTTTCATGTGCGACATCGTCAAGGTCTTTGACTACTTCGGCGGCTACGTGTTCTTCTTCGACGACGGTGAGAGCGGAGGCCTCTG
>JAUWLR010000235.1 GCA_030613615.1 Candidatus Eiseniibacteriota bacterium | reverse complement strand
TGTCCACCGTACTCGATGAAGTAGCCCGCCGGCAGCTCCACGTTCTCCTCGATGCGCTGCCGCACGTCCGCCACAACGCTGCCGAGGTCCCGGCCGCGGACGTTCGCCTGGACGATCCAGCGCCGCTGGTTCTTCTCGCGGGTGATCTGGATCGGACCGATGACCTCCCTGACCTCGGCAACCTGGGAGAGCGGAATGACCGAGCCGTCCTCCGTGTGCACGAGGAGCGAGCGGATCGCCTCCGGGTCGGCCCGGTACTGCTCCTGCAGGCGCAGGTGTATTCCGTACCGGCGGACGTTCAGGTACATGTCGTCAATGACCTCGCCGCCTACTGCGAGTTCAACGAGCTCCAGTATCTGCGCGACGGTCACACCGTACCTGGCGCACGCGGCCCGATCGGCGACGATCTGGATCTGAGGCTGCCCGAAGCCCTGCTCGGAGGCCAGGTCGACGAGCCCCGGCACGTCCGCGATGGCAGCCGCGACCTCCGCGGACTTCGTGCGGAGGACACCCAGGTCCTCCCCGTAGACCTTGATCGCGAGCTCCGCGCGCGTCCCCGACAGGAGTTCGTCGAACGCGTTCTGGATGGGCTGCGTGAAATTGAGCTGAACCCCAGGATACGCGGACAGGTCATCGCTCAGTGCCTCCACCAGCTCTTCCTTCGTGCGGAACCTCCCCCACTCGTCACGCGGCTTGAGCTCGATGTGGATCTCCGCGTAGTTCACGGGATGCGGGTGGCTGCCGGCCTCGGGACGCCCGATCCGCGAGACGGTCTCGTCGACCGCGTCGTATTCGAGGATGCGACGTTCGAGTGTCATGATCGTCTCAGTCGCCGCATCAAGGGCGATCGACGGCGCCATAGCGACACCTATGAAGATGGACCCTTCCTCCAGAGTCGGAACAAACTCGGTGCCAAGGAGTGGGAAGAGCAACATGCTCCCGACGAACGCCGCGAGCGCGATCATGACCACTCTCTTCTTGTGCTTGACGGCCCAGTAGATAGCGGGACGATAGAGGTCCTTGAGTCTCGTCAGTATCACGAACTCCGTGTGCTTCCCCTTCTTGAGAAGAAGGGACGCGAGCACGGGCGACACGACCACGGCCATCACCATCGAACCCACGAGCGCGAACACGATCGTCATCGCCATCGGCGAGAACATCTTCCCCTCGACTCCCTGGAGCGTCAGTATCGGCAGGAACACGAGGATGATGATGGCCGTCGAGAAGACGATCGGCTTACCCACCTCGTGCGCCGAATCGAGTATGACCCTGTGCTTCTCGTGATGGCTCTTCTCCGGGATGTTCAGGTGGCGGTAGATGTTCTCCACCATCACGATGGAGCCGTCACCCAGCATGCCGATCGCGACGGCTATGCCACCCAGGGACATCAGGTTGGCTGAAACGCCGAACGTCCTCATCAGAATGACGGCCGCGAGTGCGGAGAACGGAAGTGCCATCGCCACGATGAACGAGGTGCGGACGTTGCCGAGGAAGAAGGCGAGCGTGATGAGCACGAGAAGGGCGCCAACGAGGAGCGCGGTCTTGACGGTTCCTGTCGCGTTCCTGACGAGCTCCGCCTGCTCGTAGTAGGGAATCAACTCGACACCTTCCGGCAGGCTCGCCCTGACTTCGTCCACCTTCAAGTAGAGGCGGTCAATCACCTCTGACGTGTTCTCTCCGAAGAGTTTCAGAACGATGCCGGAGATGACCTCCTGTTCCCCGTTGTGCGACACGACTCCGCGCCTGATCTCGGGCCCGAACTCGACCTCCGCGACGTCGGTGACCCTTATCGGCACGCCACCGATCGACTTCAACGGGAGGTTGCGGATGTCATCGAGGCTCGTCAGGAGCCCTATACCGCGAACCAGATGTTCCTCTGATCCGAGCACCAGAAACTGGCCGCCCGCGTTTCTGTTGTTCTCGTTGACGGCATCGATGATGTCTTCGAGCGACACGTCGTACTCCAGAAGCGCGTGCGGACTCGGCTTGATCTGGTACTGGAGAACGTTCCCGCCCATCGAGAGCACCTCAGTGACTCCGGGAACGGTTCGTAGCTGGTACTTCACCACCCAGTCGTTGATGTCACGAAGGTACAGGTCGAGCGGCATGCCATCCGTGTCCACGTTCTCGTCGGCCGTCAGGTAGTAGATGAAGATCTGGCCGAGACCCGTCGAAATGGGCCCCAGTCCCGGGGGCTCGTGCATGTCCGGGAGGTCCGGCATGGCCGCCGCGAGCCGCTCCGCGACGAGCTGTCTGGCGAAGTAGATGTCGACGTCGTCCCCGAAGTAGACGTAGATGACGACCATTCCGAAGGCGGAGGTCGATTTGATCTGCGTGACGCCCGGAAGGCCGTTCATCGCGGATTCTATCGGGTACGATATGAGCCGCTCCACCTCCTCGGGCGACATGCCGTGCGCCTCGGCGAAGATGGGGACCATGATCGGTGATATGTCCGGGAACGCGTCGACCGGCATCCCCGAGTAGCTGAAGACCCCCACCGCGATGACCGCAAGCATG
>JAUWLR010000082.1 GCA_030613615.1 Candidatus Eiseniibacteriota bacterium | reverse complement strand
GATGTCGTTAATTGCTTGATTAGTTGAATGGTAAAATGGTCTCTTTGCCGGCTTCCTCTTGGCCGTCTTCTTCTTCGCGACCTTCCTCTTTGCCGGCTTCCTCTTGGCCGTCTTCTTCTTCGCGACCTTCCTCTTCGCCGGCTTCCTCTTCGCGACCTTCTTCTTCTTCACGACCTTCTTCTTCGCCGGCTTCCTCTTCGCCGCCTTCTTCTTGGCGGGCTTCTTCTTTACTGCCATCAGCCGTCACCTCCTTTGCCCCACCCCGCGCCCATTCGCGAGGGGAGTTGGCCGACTCGGCTTCCTCTACCGGACATCCACGCGTTCGCCTGCGCGATCCGCGATGCCTTCGTCCGGTCACGGTCGGCGACCTGGGCCGCCGCGACGGCGCGCAACGCAACACTTGAGTCGAGAAGGGACCGCTCGCGTGCGCAACACACCTATCGATGCCATACTTAGAAGCAGACTACGTTTGTGTCAAGCGAAAAGTGCAACTCAGTACTCGCGCGCGATTCGACGAGTCGATGTCACTGCGCAACGAAAGGAGTTCGCGACGACACGTTCGTCAGTTGTTGTGCTCATGGATTGTCACGTTCAACACTGTCTCGTCTCGGCTGAAGCTCGCGCGGGCGAACGCCTTGTTGCACGCGGAGTAGTGTCACCGCGCGCTGAAGCGCGCCCTGTTATCGCGAAGCAGAGAGCTGCTCGACGCGACTCGTACGTGACCAGCGACGTCTGTGCACTACGGAGACTCGACGAAAGGAGAACAAGCGGCGCGCGCGGGAGCGCGTTCGTGCGGTAAGGACCCGAGGGCGATTCTCCGACAGCGATGCCCCGGAATCCCTGTCGGAGAACCGGAGCTTCACAGCCTGATGGTCTCACCATCGAGGGGAACGGTTACCCTCGGGAAGCCCCGCTCGGTCAGACGTCGCCCGAAGGCCAGCGACTGCTCTTCGTTGCCGTGGACCACGATCGTCACCCTGGGAGGTCGCCGGATTCCCTCGGCGAAGGCCAGCAGGTCGCCGCTGTCGGCGTGGGCGCTGAACTCGTCGAACACCCTGACACGAGCCCTCACGGGGTAGGGCTTGCCGAAGATATTGACCCTCTTCTCCCCATCCGAGATGCGCCTGCCAAGGGTGTGACTGGCCTGATAACCGACGATCAGCACACCGTTCCGGCGGTTCCCGATGTTGTTCTTGAGGTGGTGCAGAATGCGCCCCGCCTCACACATCCCGGAGGCCGAGATAATCACCATCGGTCCGCTCATGCGGTTGAGCTTCTTCGACTCTTCCGCCTTCTTGACGTACCGAACGCGCGAGAAGCCGAAGGGGTCATCGTCCCGCCGGAGGAGTGAGTTCATTTCCTCGTCGAAGCACTCGGGGTGCCTGCGGAAGATCTCGGTCGCCGAGATGGCGAGTGGACTGTCGACGAAGATGGGCATCTCTCTCACGAGTCCGTCCCGCATGAGTTTGTGTAGACCGTAGACGACGCGCTGCGTCCTGCCGACGGCGAACGAGGGGATGATGATCTTCCCTTTGCGGCGAGCGACGTCGGACACGAACGACGCGAGGTTCTCCTCGACGTGTTGCACGGCGTTGTGCGAGCGACCGCCGTACGTGCTTTCGGTTATGAGAACGTCCGCCGCCTTCACCTCGTACGGATCCTTCAGGATCGGCATGTCCGCCCTGCCGAGGTCACCGGTGAAGACGATCCTGGTGCGTCTGCCGGACTCGCGCGCGTCGATCTCGAGGATCGCTGAACCAAGAATGTGTCCCGCGTCGCGGTACGTGACCGTAAGATTCTGCGCCACTCGAATCGGGCTATCGTAGTCAACGCCGACGAATCGCGGCAGGGTCTTCTCGACGTCTTCCAGGGTGTAGATGGGCTCGAGCGGAACCTCTCCCCTCTTTCTTTTTCTCTTGTTCAGGTACTCCAGGTCGTGGCTCTGGATGTACGCCGTGTCTCTGAGGAGTATCTCGCACAGGTCCGCGGTCGCGTGCGTGGCGTAGATGGATCCGCGGAAGCCATGCTTGACCAGAGTGGGCAGGCTGCCACTGTGGTCGATGTGAGCGTGCGAGAGCAGAACCAGATCTATCGAGGCGGGGTCGAACGGAAGCTGCCTGTTGCGCCGCTCGCTCTCGGCCCGGCGCCCCTGATAGAGGCCGCAATCGAGCAGAATGCGCTTCCCGGACACCTCGAGCAGATGCTTGGAACCCGTGACGTTGCGCGCAGCACCGTAGGCAGTGAGCTTCATGCGTTCCCCTTGCTGGGAGTCCTCGCGGTTGACTGACCCCTCGTTGTCAGGTAGGGTATATGAAGTGTCGACCGCGCTCAAGCGCTCACTCTCGGCTGTGATGCGCGTGGGCGAGCGACACAGGAGTCGTTGGGGGTGGCCCGCGTGGGCCTGAGAACGATACCCCGTGAACCTGAACTGGGCAATACCAGCGTAGGGAAACGGCCCTCGGTGCGCGCGATTGCGCGGGACTCCTCATGCGGACGGCAAGAGGGGTCCTTTTCTGTTGGAGGAGGATGCAATGATCAGCGACGTCATGGTCACACGTGCGATTACCGAGAGGTTCTTCGAGAAGCTGAGCGAGGCGACCGAGCTGGACGCGGCCATCGTGGGCGCGGGGCCCGCCGGGCTGGTCGCCGGAGGGTACCTCGCGCGCGCGGGAAAGAAGGTCGCGCTCTTCGAGAGCAAGCTCTCGACCGGCGGCGGGATCTGGGGCGGCGGCATGATGTTCAACGAGATCGTGGTGCAGGACGAGGCGCTCGAGGTGCTCGACGACTTCGGCATCAGACACAGGCCCTACCGTGACGGTTTCCACACCGCCGACTCCGTGCACACGGCCGCGGCCCTCGCGTACGGAGCTACTCGAGAGGGACTTCTCGTCTTCAACGGCTGCCGAGTCGAGGACGTGATGTTCAACGATGGCAGGGTGGCGGGAGTCGTCGTACTATGGAGCGCCGTCGACATCGCCGGCCTGCACGTCGACCCCCTTTCGTTCTCGGCCCGGATCGTCCTGGATGCGACAGGGCATGACGCGGATGTGACCCGCGTCACCGTGCGCAAGGAGGGCGTGACCCTGAGGACGGAGACCGGAGATGTCATGGGTGAGCGCTCGATGTGCGCGGACAGTGGAGAGCGGGCCGTGGTCGAGCACACCGGCGAGGTGTACCCCGGGCTCTACGTGGCCGGCATGGCGGCCGGCGCGGTTCACGGCGCACCGCGGATGGGCCCGATATTCGGAGGCATGTTCCTCTCGGGAAGAAAGGTCGCCCAGCTGATCCTGCGCGACCTGGACGGAGAGGCGCCCCTCCCGGCCGGTGGAGAACTCGAGCCCGCCACCGAGGAGACCGCGCGCTGATCGGGCCGCGCGCGGAAACCGGACGGACGCGAGTCCGTTCCTCGCTCGCGGAACGGACGCACGCGCACGCGCGCACCCCGCTTTCGGCGAGTGTACGGAGGGAGACCGTGAGCACAGTCAGTCCGAAGGAACTTCTCTTCGGCGGAGGCGGGCTGTACCTGGTTCTGACGTCCCCGGTGATTCCGCACGTCGAGCTGGCGGCCGGTGCGTGCGAGCGCGGTGTGCGGGTTCTGCAACTGCGCGAGAAGCACCTCCCGTACGAGGAACTCGTAAGACTCGCGCGTGAGATAGCAGACGTCACGGGAGGCACGGACACCCTCTTCATCGTCAATGACAGGCCGGACGTCGCCGCGGCCGCGGGCGCCGACGGGGTCCACCTGGGCCAGAGCGACGCGTCCATCCCGGCCGCACGGGACCTCATGGGAAGCGGCTCAATCGTCGGACTCTCCACACGCACGCCGGACGAAGCGGAGGCGGCGCGAATCGCCGGCGCCGACTACATCGGCGTCGGTCCCGTGTTCCCGACCGACACGAAGCCGGACGCACTTGCGCCCATCGGTCTGGGCGGACTTCGGTCCGTGGCCAGGCGCGTTCCCGAGCTGACGAGGGTGGCCATAGGAGGCATAACCAGATCCACGTCGACGGACGTCCTCGAGGCGGGCGCACACTACGTTGCCGTGATATCGGCGGTCTGCCACGCGGACGATCCCCTCACCGCCATCGATGACTTCCAGACGCACATCGGGAGGCGGCCCCGCTGAGCGCGCGGAACACCGGGAGAGGAATATGGACGACACCTACGACATGGACGCGCAGGCGAACTACGAGGGGCTGAAGTTCTGCCCGAGGTGCGCGGCCGAGCTCGAGGACCGAGAGAGCCGCGGTCACCGGCGTCTGATCTGCACGAACTGCTCCTACATCTTCTACATGGCGCCGGCGGCGGTGACATGCGTACTGGCCGAGCAGGACGGGAAGCTCCTGTTCGTGCTGCGCCGGTACGAGCCCGGCAAGGGAAAGTGGTGTCTGCCGGCGGGCTTCCTGGAGGCCGGTGAACAGCCGGACGCGAGCGCGGCAAGAGAGGTCAAAGAAGAGACCGGGCTTGACGTGGAGATCACCGGTATCTACGACACGTGGGCAACGGACGAGGATCCCAGGACCCCCGTCATAAGCATCGCGTTCACCGCCAGGGTAGTAGGCGGAGAGCTCGCCGCGGGCGACGATGCGGCCGAGGCGGCCTTCTTCGACATGAGCGACCTGCCGGAGCCGATAGCGTTTTCGGACCACAGGAGGATCGTCCGCACGTACATAGAGAAGAGCAGGCGCGGCTGAGCCCGGGGCAATGCTGCGGCAGGCTCACCGACCGCGCATCCCGCGAGTGACGACACATGGAACAAGGCAACACGGTTGCAAGGAGGACGCATGCCGCAGGAGAGACTTCCACGGCTGGGCAAAGTAACACCACAGTTCTTCGACGAGGTGATATTCCCTCGCCTCGGGGCGCGCGACGACTCGGTGGTCGTGGGCCCCACCCACGGCGTCGACTTCGGGGCGATCGCCATCGGCGACCGGACCGTGGTCCTGTCTACCGACCCGTTCTTCCTCGCGCCCTCGCTCGGATGGGAGCGCGCGGCGTGGTTCGCGTTGCACATCGTAGCCAGCGACGTCGCGGTCAGCGGGATCCCACCGCGGTTTCTCGCGGTCGATCTCAACCTCCCACCCGAGATGGAAGAGCAGACGCTCGTCACCATCTGGCAGACGGTGCATGAGGAGGCGGAGCGCTTAGGGATAGCCATCGTCACCGGGCACACGGCCAGGTACGCGGGGTGCAACTTCCCGATGGTCGGCGGTGCTACCGTCTTCGGCGTGGGCGCGAGTGAGGATCTCATCGACCCGCGCAAGGCCAGCGTGGGAGACAGCATCATCATCACGAAGGGTCCAGCGGTCGAGACGACCGGACTGATGTCGGTCCAGTTTCCCGAGTTCATCACCGAGCGCTTCGGCGAGGCCACGACCCAACAGGCTCAGAGCGTCTTCTATCAGATGTCCGTCATCGAGGACGCCGCCATCTGCGCGGGCGTCGGCGGCGTGACCGCCATGCACGACGCCACAGAGTGCGGGATCTGGGGCGCATTGTTCGAGATAGCGCGGGCGTCCGGGAAGGGGCTCGTGGTCGAGAAGTGCAGCATCGTAACACAGGACGCAGTCATGAAGACCTGTGAGGTCTTCGACATCGATCCCTACAAGAGCATCAGCGAGGGGACTCTCGTGGCCACCGTGAAGCCCGACCGGGCCGAGGACATACTGACGGCCCTTGACGAGAAGGACATCCCCGCATCTGTCGTGGGCAAGCTCACGGAGCCCGACACCGGTGTCGTCGTCATCGACGAGCACGGACGCCATCCTCTCGAGCATCCGGAGATCGACCCCTTCTGGGCCAAGTTCGAGGAGTACCTCGGGAAGCAGGCAGCCAGCGGCTGATCGACCGCGACCGACCGGTCGTGGACCCACCACGCGAGCGCGAAGCAGAGGAGCCTGGGAACATGTGGCCGCAAGCACAGCGTGCCGTCGCCGAGAGTTTCCTTCTTCTGGCAGCGGGGCATCACCTCGCCATCGCCGTCGTCGCGGTCCTGCTCTGGATCAGGCGCAGTTCGATGGAGAGAACGATCGCCGTGTACTTCGCTCTTGCCTTCGCAACCGCGACGGTGGCGCTCGCCAGTCACCCATCCGCACGCGTGCTGGCGGCGTTCGCCGCGGGGCTATCCGCGCTCTGGTGTCTCGAGATCGCGCACCCGAGGAACGTCGTCTCATTCGGCCGCACACCCCGACTCCGACTCGCGGTGATGGGTGCCCTGGGCATCTTCGCCCTGACGTACCCGGGGTACTCAGGCGAGCTGCCGAGCTTCGTTTTCTCTCCTCTCGGCGTGATTCTCCCGCCCACGCTTCTGCTGGCGCTTGCCCTGATGAACGCGGCCTCACCGTCGACGAATCGCCGTGTTCACTGGACGCTGGCGGCCATCGGGCTCGTGATGGGAGCAAGCGGCGTCTTTCAGGAAGGATGGGTTCACGCTCCGCTCATCGCCGCGTCCCTCTATGCCGTTCCGCTGCTGCTGGGAAGGGCCAAGGTGCTCGAGAACCGAGGGAGTATCGACGCGACGAGCGTGCGTGCGGTGCACGACAGAATGCACAAGCGGCGAGTCCTCCTCGCGAGGCCTCGCCGCTCGTCCGTCCGGAAACTCGATGTCCGTAAGCGCAGGAAGTAGGCACACCAGCGCGCGTCAAGGCCGCCTTCCGCCCCCGCCGGCTAGGCCTCCCCGCGAATCAGACACTCGTCAAACATCGGTGCCATCATCTTCTTGAATTCCTCGAGACGCTCCGCATCGTACGGAGTCTCACTGAGGAAAGCAGGATCAAGCGTATCGCGCGGTACGTACGTCTGAAGAACGAAACGCCTCGCGCCCTTGATCTGCTCCGCGACGCGCAGAAGGTCGCTCGCGCGATGCAGCGCGGGCACGACGGTCATTCGGAACTCGTAGTCGACCCTCCCCTCCATCAGGAGGTCGATGCTGTCACGCACCTTCTCGAACGTGCGACGGTCGGTGATGCCGGCGCTCTTCGAATACGAATCGAAGTCCAGAGGCGCCTTGACGTCCATCGCCACGTAATCGAGCAGTTCCCTGTCTATCATCGACTCGAGCAGACCCGGAAAGGAACCGTTCGTGTCGAGCTTCACCCCCACTCCCACCTCTCGCAGCTGCTTGATGAACGCCCCGATGTTCTTGTGGATGCAGGGCTCGCCGCCGGTGATGACGACGCCGTCGATGAAATCGTTGTGCTCCCTCAAGTACTTAAGAATCTCATCGACGGGTATCGACTCGTATTGATCCGGGAGCAGAACCAGACCGGAGTTGTGACAGTACGGGCAACGGAAATTGCAGCCGCCAGTGTAGAGCGTGGCGGCGACCATGCCGTCCCAGTCCACCAGGGACATCTGCTCGAACCCCTTTATAGCATGCTTCACTGACACCCCCTCTCTAGTCACCGTTTATAGTACAGTGTTTCGTCGTGCCGCACAACCGCTAAGACCCCTCTGTCGACCAACGCGTTCAGCCGCTTCGCGGCAGCGGCCTGACTTATGCCGGCGGACCTGGCGACATCGATCGCGGTGACCGGTCTGCGCGCGGCCATCGCGACGATGACATCGGACGCATCGCGCTCGGCCTTCGGTTGCGACGGCCCGGTCGCGCTTGCGATAACCATAGCCTTCGGACCGAAGCGCTCCGCTATCTCTTGCAGGCGCTCCTGAGAGAGAGGGCGGGCGTGCCGCTCTGCGGGCGGCCTCACGACAGTGTTAACGTGGACCTTGTCCGGCTTGACCGCGTCGATGATTCCGGCGATCCGCTCGATTTCACCGGAATCGTCGTTCAGCCCCTCAACAAACAGGACCTCGAGCCATATCTTCCCACGGTACTCGCGCGCGAAAGTGACGAGGCCATCGGCAATTGCGGCCGGATCGAGTGACTCATGCGGACGATTGACCTTCTCGAAGGCACCCTTCGAGACCGCATCGATGGAGGGCGCAACCACGTCGGCGCGAGCCAGCGCAGCCCGCACCTCGGGGTCAGTGAGCAGCGTGCCGTTGGTGAGAACGGCCACGGGGACATCGGTCATCGCCTTGATGCCGTCAATCAGCCTGCCGATATCAGAGTTGAGCGTGGGCTCACCAGAACCCGAGATCGTCACGAAATCCAGCTCAGGATTCTCCGCCAGCCGGGCCTCCAGCTCCTCCAGTATCCCGTCGACGGGAACGTAGGGTTTCCGCTCCACGGTCTTGTTCGTGGTGGGACCAAGCTCGCAGTAGATGCAATCGAGCGTGCATGTCTTTGGGACGACCGGGTCCACGCCCAGCGAGAACCCGAGCCTCCGCGAGGGTACTGGTCCGAATATGTGCTTCAACGTGATGCTCCTTTCAAACCGGGTCCGGCGGGTGGGAGCCGCGGGTGTGCCTCCGGAACCGCGGGTGTGCCTCCGGAACCGCGACCCTTCGCAGCCTCGGACTCACTCGCCGGAAGGCTTCACGAAGTGATTGACAAGCGCGCTGCCGGTTCCCATGTCGAGCGCTGCCGCTATGCCCCGCGTCACGAATGACTTGGCCTTCACTATGGCGTCCGTGAGCTCAAGACCGAGCGCAAGCCCCGACGCGATGGCCGCGGACAGTGTGCATCCGGTCCCGTGGATCTTGCCGCACTCTATCCGCTCTGCCGAGAAGCGGGTGATGCTCTCTCCATCGAAGAGCACGTCAGTGGCGCCGCCTTCGATGTGCCCTGCCTTCACCAGCACGTTCGCCGCGCCGAGCGAGTGCACGGCTCGGGCCGCTTCCTCCATGGTCTCCAGCGAGACGACCCTGACCCCTGAGAGGACTTCCGCCTCGGGCGCGTTGGGCGTCACGATGTAGGCCCGCGGTATCAACACCGCCCTGAGCGCGATGAGCGCATCGTCCTCCATAAGGGAAGCGCCGGACGTCGCTACCATCACAGGGTCGACCACGAGGTTCGTGATCCCGTGCCGGCCGATTCTCTCCGCCACGACCTCGACGACCTCGGCCGTACCGAGCATGCCCGTCTTGGCCGCATCGACGCCCATGTCCTCGACCACGGCGTCTATCTGACGAGCCACGAGCTGGGCGGAGAGGAAGAGGCTCTCAACCACACCCAGGGTGTTCTGCGCCGTGACCGCTGTCAGTGCGGTCGTCCCGAAGACGCCGAAGGCAGACATCGTCTTGAGGTCGGCCTGGATCCCGGCGCCCCCTGACGAGTCGGACCCCGCGATGGTCAGCGCTATCGGTACTGTCATTTCGTCCTCCGTCAGCCGTCCGCCCCGAGCGCTCGTTCACGATTCGGGTTGCCCGGAACCGGCGGCGAGTGGTATCGTTTTCGGTCGTGGTGCCGCGGGCGCCCGCAGGCTCGGGTCGCCCACCGGAGGACCCCATTCTAGCGGGAGGCGCCACGGTTCTTCAACGCCATTCTCTCCACCGCGTCCGCGGGTCCGACGGACTCTCGGGGCACGCGCGACAGGGAGCTTGTAAGCCGTGCGCATAACGGAGCACCCGATCCTCGAGTTCGAGAAGGGCCCACTCGTCGAGTTCGAGCACGACGGGCAGAAGCTCGCGGGGCACGAGGGTGAATCCATCGCCGCGGCGCTGCATGCGGCGGGTGTTCGCGTACTCCGGCACAGCATCAGGCTCGGCCGGCCGAGGGGTTTCTTCTGCGCCATCGGCAGGTGCTCCTCGTGTCTGATGACGGTCGACGGCGTCCCGAACGTAATGACGTGCGTGACCCCTCTCAAGGCGGGCATGCGGATCGAGACACAGACGGGCAAGGGCATCATCCCGGACGTGCTCTTCGCTCACGCCTCTGCGGACCCCGATTACCCGCGAGACCTGGGCAACGTGCCGCTCGCCATCGTAGGCGCCGGGCCGGCGGGCCTTTCGGCGGCCGTCGCGGCGGGGCAGCTCGGAGTCGAGTGCGTCGTCATCGATGAGAACGCCGTCCCGGGCGGGCAGCTCATCAAGCAGACCCACATGTTCTTCGGGTCGAAGGAACACCATGCCCGAGTGCGCGGAATCGACATCGGTGAGATCCTGTTGAAGCAGATCGAGGACCTGCCGGTCAGCGTCATGACAGGCACGACCGTGCTCGGGCTCTACGCCGACCGGGTGCTGGCGCTTCTTCGGAACAACAGGTTCCACCGCCTGACGGCGGACTCGGTCATCCTGGCGACGGGCGCCTCCGAGAACATGCTGGCGTTTCCCAACAGCGACCTCCCGGGGGTCTACGGTGCGGGGGCGGTCCAGACGCTCATGAACGTCGATGGCGTCGCTCCCGGCAGGCGTGTCCTTATGATAGGCGCCGGCAACATCGGACTCATCGTCAGCTACCAGCTGCTTCAGGCCGGGGTCGAGGTCGCGGCCGTCGTGGAGGGGCTGCCCGAGATAGGCGGCTATCACGTGCACGCCGCAAAGATCGTACGCGCCGGGGTTCCGATCCTGACGTCTCACACCATTCTCCGCGCCCTTGGCACGGAGCACGTCGAGGGCGCGATCATCTCACAGATCGACCCCGAGTGGCGCCCGGTCGAGGGCACCGAGGTCGAGCTCGACGTGGACACCATCTGCCTGGCCGTGGGCCTCACGCCCAACTGCGAGCTGGGCTCACAGCTCGGATGCGAGGAGGCGTTCGTCGCGGAGTTGGGTGGCCGCGTGTCCATCCACGGTGCGGACCTTGCGACGACGGTCGAGGGCGTCTACATCGCCGGCGACGCGTCCGGCATCGAGGAGGCTTCTACGGCCATGCTCGAGGGTCGGCTCGCCGGCCTGGCGGCCGCGGGCAGGCTGTCGCCTGACTTCGACAGGGACGAGCTCACCAGGCTGAAGGAAGAGATCAGCGAGGGTCTGCGCGCCCTCAGGGCCGGTCCGTTCGGAGAACACCCAAGAGCTGGCAAGCGGAAGATGGCCGAGCTGGCTGGTGTGCGTGGAGGTGACTCGTGAGCCACCGGCAGGACGGCGTTCTCGAACCGCGGCAGATAGAAGCCGCCGTGCCCGCGGCCGAGCGGCTGGGGCGCGGCCCCGTCGCCATCATCGAGTGCGTGGAGAACATTCCCTGCGATCCCTGCGTCGGCGCCTGCCCCAAGGGCGCCATACGCATAGAGGGCGACATGAACGGCACGCCGTCGGTCGATTTCGACATCTGCGACGGGTGTGGACTCTGCATCAGCGCGTGTCCCGGGCTCGCGATCTTCGTGGTCAACAAGAGCTTAGATGCCGGCGCCGCGGCGGTCTCGCTTCCGTACGAGTACACCCCCCTCCCCTCCGTCGGCGACACCGTGGTGACGCTGTCGAGGGAAGGTGCGGTTCTCGGTGAAGGAACGATTCAGAGGGTCCTGTCGGCGAAGGCACTCGACCGGACACCGATAGTGACTCTCAGAGTGCCTTCGAATCACGCGATGGACGTGCGGCACTTCCTGCCGAAGGAGCCTACGCGGTGAACCGCGACGTCATCATATGCAGGTGCGAAGACGTCACCTACGGCGAGATCGTGGACGCGATCGATGAAGGGCTCACGACCACGGAGGAGATCAAGCGGGTCCTCCGTTGCGGGATGGGGCCGTGCCAGGGCCGCACGTGCTCGAGGCTCATCGCGCAGATAATCGCAGAAAAGACGGGGGCGGCGGTCGCCGACGTGCCGTACCCGACCGTCCGCCCGCCATCGAGGCCCGTTGAGATAGGTACGCTTGCGGAGCCCGACGCGGTGAACGTGAGGACTCTGACCGGGACGAGTGATGAAGAGTAGGGCCGAGTGCGTCATCATAGGGGGCGGAGTGGTCGGCACCGCCATCGCCTACTACCTGGCGAAGGGGGGGATGACCGACTGTGTCCTCGTCGAGGCCGACTGCCTGTCGAGCGGCGCGACGGGCCGATGCGGCGGAGGGATCCGTCAGCAGTGGAGCACGGAGGCCAACACCCGGCTCGCCATCGAGAGCGTCAGGGAGTTCTCCACG
>JAUWLR010000181.1 GCA_030613615.1 Candidatus Eiseniibacteriota bacterium | reverse complement strand
CCACGAGGGGACGCCCGTCCATGTCCTCCGCGACGGGCAGGCCGACCGACACGAGCGCTGTGGGCGTGATGTCGATGACGCTCGCGCCGTCGAACGTCGCTCCGGCAGCGAAGGGCTCCCCGACCGCGACGATTATTCCGTCGACGGCGTGCGTGCCCGAGATGTCCATGTGCGTCATGAACTCGGACACGTGCATCGACAGTCCGGTTGAGGACTCGATGAGCTGGTCGACCTCAGCCGCGGACTTGAGCGCGCCGGTCGTAGTGATGAGAACGTAATCGTCGCCTGTGCCCTTCTCGTCCACGTTCTCCACGAAGAACGCTCTCTCGCCGCTGTCCGCGACAACGAGAGAAGAGAACACCTCTTCGAGTTCTGCCAGGAGGCTCCGCGCTTCTGCTTCGTCCAGCGTGAGCGGCTGCAGGTAGAACGAGCCGCCCATGTTGATGTAGGTGACATCAGTGAGAGAGAAACCGAACTCCGTGAGCAGCGTCTCGACCTTGTATGAGACGGGGACGGCCCGGAGGCTCGCGGAAGCGCGGAAGCCGTGGTCGGAGAACGCAATCATGACGCCGTCGGGCGCCAGGTACCGCATGAGTCCCCCGAGTTCTTCATCGACGAGGCGATAGACGTCCTCGATGGCGCTCCCGTGCTTCTCGACCTCCGCGGGATCGATTCCCGGGAAAGCGGAGGGCTCGTGGAACCTCCAGTACTTGTGCGAGACCGAATCGGTCGACTTGTAGATCACGGCCAGCATCTCGACGTCGGTCCTGCGGAGCTGGTAGCGCGTGGCCTCGGAGATGACGCGCACGAGCGCCATCTGCTGCCGGTCGTAGAGCTCGAGCCGCGTCGCCGACCGCCGCGCGAGGGCAATGCCGCCAAGCTCGGCCAGCGTCGACAACCTCACACCGTTCGTGGCGCCGTTGAACGCGATGCCGACGAAGCGCGTGTTGCTCTGTTCCCTGACGATCTTGCCCAGGTCGCGAAGCTCTCGCACGAACGAGAGCTCGGGTGGGATGGTCTCGGTGGTCATCGCGAGCATGCCGGGGATCGCGAATCCACCGGGGCTGGTCGACGGCGGCCAGGTCAGGTACCACTCCACGACGCCGTGGTCCCAGCCGAGCTGCTCCTCCGCGATCTCCCAGATGCGTTTGACCAGGACATCGTCGGCGCTCGTGTCGGACAGCCCCCGAACACCGTGTTTGTCGGCGACCTTACCGGTCGCGATGGTGGTGAAGATGCGCGTCGAGTACATCGGCTTTATCGACGTCAGCACGCCGGATGCACCCAACCGGACAGCGGCGCTCAGGTTCGGAAGCTCCCCGCGTTCCATCATGTCGGTCGCGACTTCCCAGGTCCCACCGTCGATGCCGACCATGAGAAGCTTGAGACCGGGCTCGGCGGGTCCCCCCTGCACGCCGGCCGAGACCACACTGCCAATGGTGCAGACCGCGAGCGCGAACACGAGCGACGTCAGCAGGAATCTCCAGGAGGAAGCGGGGCGGCGTCCCCGGCCGCGCCGGGACAACCCCAGGGCCGCTCCCACCGTGAACCCGACAACACCTCCGAGAGCGCCCAGAGGAACGACGGTGAGCAGCAACGCCAGCCTGACGCTGTCGACGAAGAACGGATTGCTGAACATCAGGAACAGCAGCACGAGCGCCGAGACCAGGAATCCCAGCGCGCAGCCGACGAGCGTTCCTCTCCCGGCCGTCATGCGGCGGCCGGCAGCGTCCACCGATGATGTGCGTCCCGCAGCCATGTGTACCTCGCGTAGTTCACGTGTCCTTGAGTCTTCCGTGCGCCGGTGCCCGACACGGCGCCGGGCCCTGCTCGGACCGCGTGCTGTCCTACCAGGCCGGGATTCTGTACGCTACGCCCAGAGTCATTGACACGCAGTTACCGCTCAGTGGTTCGTCGAGCGCTTCCTCTTCCAGCCCGAGGGCCCAGTGCCCGTAGCCGCCGTGCGTGTAGTCGGCCCGGAAGAAGCCGGACCACGAGCCGCTGTGAATGTAGTCGACGCCGATCGTGACGTAGGCGCCGTACCCGGTCAGCCTCTCGAACGGGTCGGAGGAAGTGGGATCGGCGTCGCGCTCCATGGTCATCTTGGCCCAGCCCGTCCCGACGAACGGCTGTAGGCGATTCTCCTCAAGGAAGGTGTAGCGGGCCCCGAGCTGGAAGAGGTCGATGTCCCACTGCTTCTCCTCTTCTCCGAAATCGACGGTGTGATTCGACTGGAGCATGCGCCCTTCGAACGCGATGTTGTCGGATATGCCCCACATCATGCCGAACCCGAATCCCAGACCCACGCTTACGTCGTGTTCTTCGCTGTATCCGGCGCCCGTGCCGTACACCACCCGGGGGAACTCCACCCACATCTCGGCCCCTTTGCGACCGTAGCGCGTCGACTTCCAGCCGCGGCCCGAGCTCGCCGCGGACACCTCCACCGCCGTTGCGGCGAGGAACACCGCCGCCAGGACCAGCGCGACGACGGACAGCGTGTGGCTATTCCTCAGTCTCATCCTCGATCCACTCCCCGTATGACTTCGACACGCCGGTGAGGCCGACGGTGACGATCTCCGGCACCTCGTACGGATGTCGCTCGGCGATCCACCGCTCGAGCTGTGCCGCCCGGGCGCCGGTGGTCTTGAAGAGGCACATCCACTCCGATGCCTTCTCAACGGCTCCGTTCCACCAGTAGGTGCTGTCCACCGGGCCGAGCAGCTGACCACAGGCCGCCAGCCGGCGCTCGACCGCCTCGCGGATCAGTTCCTCCGCCTGCTTACGGTCATCGAGCGTCGTCTGGATTTGAACGAACTCGTGCGGCATGGACCGTGGCGTCACGTCGCGTGCCTCAGCGTGCGTGTGTGAGAGGGGGCGCCAGTCTGGCGCACTAGATAAGTATATACCTCAGGACAAACAACGCGGCAAGCAAATACACCAGCCAGTGCACTTCCTTCGCCCGACCGGAGAGCGCCTTGATGAGCGGGTAGCTGATGAAACCGATGGCAAGTCCGTGCGCGATGCTCGAGGTCAGGGGCATGATGATGAGCGTGAGGAACGCCGGGATGGCCTCCGAGAAGTCGTCCCAGTCGATCCTCCTTATGCATTTCATCATCAGGCAACCGACGATGACGAGAGCCGGGGCCGTCACCGGGTGGAGGAAGACGCCGGGAGCGATCTCGAACCCGCCGCCGAACATCTCGGCCAGAGGCGAGAAGAAGAGCGCAAGGAGGAAGAGACCGGCGGTCATCAGATTCGCGAGACCGGTGCGCCCTCCCGCGCTGACGCCCGCGGCGCTCTCTATGTAGCTCGTGGTCGTTGATGTCCCGAGCGAGGCGCCCACCATCGTGCCCACGGAGTCCGAAAGGAGCGCGCGATTGACGCGTGGTAGCTTCCCGTCCTTCATGAAGCCGGCCTGCTCGCCTACCCCGATGAGCGTGCCCACGGTATCGAACATGTCGAAGAAGAGGAACACGAAGATGGGTGTCAGGTACTCCCAGCGCAGGGCCCCCACCGGGTCCATCTTGAACAGCGTCGCCTCGAGCGTCGGCATCGAGAACACACCGTGGAACGCGATCATGCGCGTGGCGAGGCCGACCGCTCCGGTCCCGAGGATCCCCCAGAAGATGCCGCCGCGCACCTTCGCCGCCATCAGTGTGCCGGTAAGCAGGAGACCGAACAGCGCAAGGAGTGTCTCCGGGCGGTGGAGGTCGCCCAGCGTCAGGTAGGCCGCGGGGTCGGATTCGATGATGCCCGCATCCTTGAGGCCGAGGAACGCGATGAAGAGACCTATGCCCGCCGCCGTCGCCAGTTTCAGGTTGCCCGGGATCGCCGTGATGATCAACTCGCGGACGCGCACCACGGTCAGGATCGTGAAGACGACGCCGGATATGAACACGATGCCGAGAGCGATGTTCCACGGCACGCCCATCTTGCCGCACAGCACGAAGCTGAAGTACGCGTTCAGCCCCATGCCGGGAGCGAGCGCAATGGGGTAGTTGGCCAGGAACGCCATCAGAAGCGTCGCGATGGCCGAGGCAATGCACGTGGCGGCCATCACGGCGCGGAAGTCCATCGCGGCCCCGGCGGAAGACGAGAGGATACCGGGATTCACGAAGATGATGTAGGCCATCGCCATGAAGGTGGTCGCACCGGCGATGAGCTCGGTGCGGGGAGTCGTTCCGTTCTCCTTGAGTTTGAACAGGCGCTCCAGCATGGTCCGTCCTCGCTTCTTG
>JAUWLR010000100.1 GCA_030613615.1 Candidatus Eiseniibacteriota bacterium | reverse complement strand
ATTCGTGCATCTTCGACAGCCAGCTCACTACTGTCATGGGCGGCGACCTGGTCAAGATCTTCGGTTGGTACGACACCGAGGCGGGATACGCCTCGCGCATGGTCGACATGATGAAGCTGGTCGCCAGCAAGTGAGGTTCGTCCCAATGTATCAGAAGCTGCACGTCACGAATCTCGACCTCGCGGGCAAGCGCGTTCTCACGCGCGTTGACTTCAACGTGCCACTGACTCCCGACGGCGCCGTCGCCGACGACACGCGCATCAGGAGAGCTCTGCCCACAATCAGACACATCATCGAGTCCGGCGGCAAGGCGGTCCTTGCCTCTCACCTTGGGAGACCCAAGGGCGAGATCGTCCGATCGATGACGCTCAAGCCCGTCGCGGCGCGTCTGGCCGAGCTCCTTGGGCGCGAGGTGGTAATGGCTCCCGACTGCGTAGGCGACACGTCCGAAGGACACGCGGCACGCATGGGCGACGGCGACGTGCTGCTGCTGGAGAACCTCCGCTTCCACGCTGGAGAAACCAGCAACGAGAGCGACTTCGCAAGGCGGCTGGGCCGCATGGGTGACGTGTTCGTCAACGACGCGTTCGGCACGGCTCACAGGGCGCACGCATCCACGGTGGGCGTCACGGAGTTCTTCGATCAGAGGGCGATGGGGCTTCTCATGGAGACGGAGCTACTGAACCTCTCGAAGGCCACGGACAACCCCAGAGAGCCGTACATCGCCATCCTCGGCGGCGCGAAGGTCTCCGACAAGATAGGCGTCATCGACAACCTGCTTCCCAAGGTGGACGTGTTCCTGATCGGCGGAGGCATGGCATTCACGTTCCTCGCGGCCCAGGGCAAGGGCGTGGGCGATTCCCTGCTGGAAGAGGACAGGATCGGGACCGCCACAGCACTCCTTGCGAAGGCCGAGGAACTCGGCAAGACGTTCGCGCTGCCGAGCGACATCGTGGTCGCCGACTCGGTCGCGGAAGGCGCCGCGTCCAAGGTCGTCGGTGTCGACGAGATCGAACCCGGATGGCACGGCGTCGACATCGGCCCGCAGACCGTGGACGAGTTCTGCCGGAAGATAGCGCGGGCGCAGACCATCGTCTGGAACGGCCCGCTCGGTGTGTTCGAGATCGCGGCGTTCGCGGCGGGCACACTGAACGTCGCGCAAGCGGTAGCCGCAAGGACCGATGAGGGCGCAGTGAGCATTGTCGGAGGTGGAGACTCGGCGGCGGCGATCGTGGGGGCGGGGCTGGAGGAGCGCGTGACACACATCTCCACCGGCGGAGGAGCGTCCCTGATGTTCCTGGAGGGCAGACCGCTGCCCGCGATAGACGCGCTGTCTGACGCGTAGGAGATGACGCGCCGCGTCCTTGACTGGCACATCCACATTTTCTTGGGGGGGCCGCGCGCAGGCGCGGCGAACAGGGGGGCTCCAGGTACGTGGCAAACCGCACGACGATTATCGCCGGCAACTGGAAGCTGAATAAGACCGCAGCCGAAACACGCAGGACGATCCTCGAGCTGAGGAACAAGCTCGCTGGACTGTCGACCGGCGCGGAGGTGGTCGTCTTTCCCCCGTTCGTGTCGCTGGAGACCGCCGTCGACGCGGCGCGTGAGACCATTCTCCAGGTGGGCGCTCAGAACGTCTTCTGGGAGAAGAGCGGCGCCTACACCGGTGAGGTCTCCACCACGATGCTCGAGGCCCTCGGACTCGAGTTCGTCCTGCTGGGGCACTCCGAACGCCGAGCCCTGTTCGGCGAGACGGACGCGACAGTCGCCAGGAGACTCGAGGCCGTGCTGGGCGGGCGGCTGACACCTGTCGTCTGCGTGGGCGAGGGGCTCGAGGAGCGTGAAGCCGGCAGGACGGGCGAGGTGCTTGCGCGGCAGGTTGAGGGGGCGCTCAAGGACGTGGCCCCGGATCATATCGGCAGGGTGGTACTGGCCTACGAGCCCGTCTGGGCGATAGGCACCGGGAAGTCGGCCTCTCCTACAATAGCGAATGACGCTCACACCTTGATTCGCAGCTCCATTGCTGCTATGTTTGGAAGGTCTGCCGCCGATGAGACCAGCGTTCTCTACGGCGGCAGCGTCAAGCCTGAGAACACCGCCAGCCTGATGCGTGAGAGCGAGGTCGACGGCGTGCTTGTGGGCGGAGCCAGCCTCGATGCGGCGAGCTTCGCGGAGATTGTGAGAGCAGCCGGCTGAGGCGCCGCTGCACCGGAACCTGTTTGCGAGTTCTACTGGAGGAACAGATGTTCGGAATGATCCTGACGATTCATATCGTGGTGTGCCTGGGGCTGATCATTGTCGTGCTCCTGCAATCAGGGAAGGGCGGTGGGCTGGCGGGTGCATTCGGTGGGGCCGGTGGTGTCGGAGCGGTGTTCGGTGGTCAGGCTGCCGCGACGTTTCTCACGAAGGCCACACGGTATCTGGCCATCGGATTCATGCTGACATCGCTGAGCCTTGCGGTGACACTGCGAGGAACCCTGAGGAGCGGCACCGTGTCCGATGGACTGGAGGGAAGACAACCCTCAGCAGCCACGACTGCCGGTGAGATCGTGCCGCAGGAAGGCACGGCAACAGAGCTTCCGGGTGCCGGCGTGGAGACGGAGCCGACCGGCGAATCGGTGGGAGCCGAGGAGCAGGGCGGTGTGACCGGCGAAGAGATTCCCGTCGCCCCGGAGACGGAGTAGGGCCAGGATGATCTCTTAGTGGCGCCTGCTGACCGCGCAAGCGGTCGAGGGCGCCGACAGGCGGAATGTGTGCCCGGATGGTGGAACTGGTAGACACGCCATCTTGAGGGGGTGGTGGGCGAATGCCTGTGCGAGTTCGAGTCTCGCTCCGGGCACCATTGATGTGAGGCAGAACGCCTCGCAGCTGCGGCAGAACGCGCGCACGTTCTGCCGCTTCTTGTTTCTGTGGAGGCGCAGGTCGTGCCGGCGCGCGAGCTGCGGTTCGTTCTCGTCGTAGAGGGCCCCGGCATGACCGAGACCGGCGCGAGACTGCGGTGGGCGTACGAGTCCCTGTTGACCGAGTTCGGCCCCCAGGGTTGGTGGCCAGGTGGGGGCCCCTTCGAGATCATGGTCGGGGCGGTCCTGACCCAGAACGCGGCCTGGCGCAACGCCGAGCGCGCCATCGAGCGGGTGCGGGAGGCGGGCGCACTGACGCCGGCTGCCCTGGCGATGCTCCCGCTCGGTCGTCTGGAACAGCTGGTGAGGCCCGCGGGAGCCTGGAGGCGCAAGGCCCGAACGCTGGCAGCTCTTGCCGAGACCATCGAAGGAGAAGAGGCGGGATTGCAGGGCCTGCTGTCGACGAACCCCGGCCTTCTCAGGGAGACCCTCCTCGCGATACGCGGGATCGGGCCTGAGACGGCCGACGCCATGCTGCTCTACGCGGGCGGGTACCCGGTCTTCGTCGTCGACGCATACACAAGACGGTTCGTCGAGCGGCACGGTATAGCACACGCTCGCGCCCGATACGCCGCGGTCCAGGAGCTTTTTATGGATGCGCTTGGTCGTGACGCCGGTGCCCTCGCCGAGTGCCACGCGCTTCTCGTGGAGCTTGGCAAGCGATTCTGCCGCCCTGACCCCCTCTGCTGCGAATGTCCCCTCAAGAAAGACCTGCCGAAGGCCTGAATCTGGCTCACCAGACGCCCCGCCTGCCGTCTGAGCGCTTGACAGGCATGGTGGGAAGTAGCATCGTTGAGATAGCGTAGTGACTCTTGACTGGACCGCACCCCGCCGACGGCCGGAAAGCGCAGGCATTCAGCGCTCGAAGAACCGGCCGAGCGGCGTGCAGCGGTGTACCCGGGCCCTGCTGCCCGCGCCGACACGGAGTGCCATTATGGTTCGTCAGCCGATAGGGTTCGTAGTCCTCACGGGGCTCCTCCTGGCTCTGGCCGCTTCGGGCGCCTCGTCAGCGCATCTCGACCACACGGTCACCTTCGACGAGAGCGACCTCACGACCGCTGAGCGCGACGGCTATGATGTCATAACGCTCTCCGGGTGTGACCTGACCAGCGAGCCGGGACGCCCGCAGCTGCCCGTGCTCGCACTGACCCTCGCGCTTCCCGCAGGCGCCCGCGTCAGCGAACTCGAGATCCTGAAGGCCGAGAGCATCGAGCTTCTTGCGAGGTTCCGTCCCATTCCCGCACAACATCCCCGCATTCTTCCTGTGCCGGGACTCGACATCCCCTCGCACCCGTTCGTCGATCCGGACCCGTCAGTCTATCTCGGCAGACAGCCCTACCCGGCGCGGATCGCCGAACTCTTGTCCGCCGGCCGGCTCGGCAATACCCAGCTTGTCGGAGTAGCGCTCCATCCCGTTCAGTTCGTGCCGACGGTCGGGAAGCTGCGGTTCTTCAAGAGCGTGTCTGTCCGCCTTCACTACGACATCGTAGAGGAGGATGCGCCCCGGACCGCCCATAGGGATCAGAGCACGGTCGTCCGGGCCCTGTCCGACAACGACGCTACGGTTCCCCCCGCTTCCGACACCCGCCGTCTCTCGACCCAGAGGCTTGAGGCCGGCGACTACGAGCATGTCATCATCACAGGCAACACGAGCTTCGACGCGGCGTTCGCCCCGCTCGCGGCGTGGAAGACCGCGAAGGGCGTGCCATCCAGGATAGTCCCGGTCACCTGGATCACGACGGTGTACTCGGGAGACGACACGCCCGAGTGCATCAGGAACTTCATTGCGGACGCCCACGAGACGTGGGGGACCATGTGGTTCCTGCTCGGGGGCGACCCCGACTGGGTTCCTACGAGGCGGGCCTACGCGATGACGTGCGAGGCCGGGGCGCACGCGGACGAGGACAAGATCGCCTGCGACATGTACTTCGCCGACCTCGACGGGACCTGGAACGCGGACGGCGATGACATCTACGGGGAGCTGGCGGACGACGTCGATCTGTACCCCGAGGTCTTCGTCGGCAGGGCCCCGGTCAGGACGGTGGACGAGACCACGGCCTTCGTCGAGAAGATCGTGAGCTACGAGAGCTCGCCGTTGGACGACTTCCAGCTGGACATGCTTATGGCCGCCGAGGTGCTCTGGACCGATCCCTTTACCGACTCGGGAATCGCGCTCAACCGCATAGATCGGGAGTCCGTCCCGCCCCGCTACGATCCCATCACCAAGCTGTACGAGACACTGGGAAACGAGTCGGTTGAGAGCGTCATCGCCGCCCTCAACAGCGGGACCGGTCACTTCCTTCACAGCGGGCACGCGTGGTACACGGTCATGGGCTGCGGAGACGGCTACCTCAATCGCTGGGACATCCCCGAGCTCACCAACGCGGACAGACAGCCGCTCGTCTACTCCATAGGTTGCTGGCCGGCGGCGTTCGACCTGCCCGAGGACTGCATTGCGGAACGCTTCCTTCAGAGCCCCGGCGGCGGTGGCGTAGGGTTCATCGGGAACAGCAGATACGGCTGGGCGTCCCCGGGCAATCCGGGCTACGGCTACTCGGAGAGGTTCATGCAGGAGTTCTACCACGCGCTGTTCGTGGAGAAGATCAGCTCCGCCGGGGCGGCGCTCGCGGCCGCGAAGGCCGCCTTCGTGCCGTTCTCGCAGGAGGAGAACGTCTACCGCTGGCACCAATATCAGATCAACCTGCTCGGAGACCCGGAGATGCCGGTGTGGACGGCCCAGCCGGCACCACTCACCGTGGCGCACGTTGACTCCGTGGTTCCTGGGCCCTCGGTGCTGCACGTATCGGTCAGAACCTCCGGCGGACCTCTCGAGGGCGCACGCGTCTGCGCTTCCAACGGCAGCGACGTCTACGAGAGAGGCCTCACATCGTCCGACGGCTCGATCTCGCTGTCGGTGGACACCGTGCTGCCCGATAGTCTCACCATTACGGTGACCGCCCGGGATTGCTACCCGTACCAGGCCCGGATCCCGGTTGTGTTCTCCGGGGCGTTCATGCGGCCCGTTGGTATCGAGGTGGACGACACCGGCAGCGGCAACGAGGACGGACTGGCGGGTCCGAATGAGACCGTCGACGTCTCCGTCGAGCTCAAGAATTTCGGCAACGACCTGGCGCCCGCGGTCGAGGCGGCTCTCTCGACGACGGACACCATGTTGAGCGTTCTTGCGGATCTGTCCTACTACGGGGACGTTGCCGGCGGGGCCGTGGCGGTTGGAACGTCGTCCTTCACGGTCGCGATATCGCCGGACTGCCCCGACGGCCACGTCGCGCTCCTCGACTTGAGCATCACCTCCGCGAGCTCGCGTACGACGTGGCCAGGCACCGTCTCACTCACCGTCAGCGCACCGGTCCTCAGCGCGGCTTCGTATTCCCTCGACGACACCTGGGGCGGCGACGGTGATGGACTCGCGGAACCCGGTGAGAGCGTTATGCTGATGGTGGAGGTCCTGAACTCTGGACTGGCGGCCGCACTCTCGCCGTCATTCACTCTCTCGACGGACGACCCCGCCGTCGATGTCACCTCGCCGGTCGCCGCGCTTCCGCTGATCCCCGCGGGGGACACGGGCGGGGCCGTCTTCGAACTGGCGTTGGCCTCTGACTGTCCCGTGCCGGCCTTCCCTCAGCTGATTCTCGACGCGATCACCTCAGACGGGCTGTCGTCAACGAGCACACTCAGAGTGCTCGTGGGGAGCGCCGGGTTCGCGCACGATTTCGAGTCGGGCGCCTCGGGGTGGACGCACGGAGGCGCGTCCGATAGCTGGGGACTCACGGACCATCGGACACACTCGGGGACCGCAAGCTGGTACGCGGGGACGCAGGGCAGCTGGGAGTACTCGAACAACGCCGACGCGCGCCTTGACTCGCCGGAGTTCGTGCGGGGCGCGGGTGCAGAGCTCTCCTTCTGGTGTTGGTACGAGTTCCCCATCTACCACGAGGACGGTTTCTACGTGGAGGTATTGTCGTCCGGAGCGACCATAGACACACTTGATTTCATCGGCAGCGGCGGCGCCCTCGACATGCTGGGCTCCATAGGCAACGACTGGCTCGAGTACAGATACCCGCTCCCGGGCAACGCAGGCGACACACTGCAGATCCGGTTCAGATTCACCAGCGACGACGCCGACGTGGCTGAGGGTGTCTACGTCGACGATGTCTCTGTCGTCGTCACCGACATTCCGACCGACACCGGCGCTGTGGACCCGGGCGAGGAAGTGCCCCGGATATCCCTCCAGCAGAATCACCCGAACCCGTTCAGCCCATCGACTCTCATCAGGTTCTCCCTCGCGACGGGGGGAGAGGTGAAGCTCACCGTGTACAACATCCAGGGACGTCTGATCCGGACTCTGACCGAGGGAGATCGGGCTGCCGGTGAATACGAGGTAGCGTGGGACGGCACGGACGAGTACGGCATCGATGTTGCAGCCGGGGTGTACCTCTACCGGCTTCACCTGGGCGAGCTCGAAGAGACACGCAAGATGATCCTCGTACGCTAGCGGATCGGGCGCGAAGGCGCCTGACGGGAGCGTGAGGGGAAACGTTTCGGGGGAGATGTGAACGGGCTTCAGGAAGCAAGGCCGGTTGAGGTCAGATTAGACCAGGAGAGCCGGCGGCTGGCCACCGTGTCCGTTTCGACCCTGCTGTACATGATGGACTACGGCCTGGCGAGGGAGCGGGATCTGAGGCGCCACCACGTCAATCTCGGCTACCTGGCCGAGGATGAGCACGACCTGTTTGAAGCCATGAGGCTGTCTGCGCGTCTAAAGAGGGTAGAAAGAAACACGGCGCGCACCGCCCGGGCGAACGAGAGGCTCCGGGCCGAACTCGTCGTGAGGGACCTCGGACCGGAGGACGCCGTAGGACGGCCTCGGGCGTGGGTCCATTCCCCCTTTACAACGGACGCGAACCATGCTAGAAGTGGCGTTGATGAGGACCGACCGGATCAGAACGACAGCGCAGAGAACCCGCCGCGGCCGCTCGGCTAGGTTTATCCTGGCCATGACCTTCGTTGGGACTCTGGTCCTTGCGGGCGGGGCAAACGCCGCCAACAAGTACGCCGGCGAGTTCTTGACTCACGGCGTTGGGGCCAGGGCGCTCGGCATGGGCAGCGCGTTCGTGGCCGTGGCCGATGATGTGACCTCCGGCTACTGGAACCCGGCCGGCATCGTTGACGCGGATGCGCGCTCCGTGCACCTCATGCACTCAGAGACGTTCGGTGACGTGGTGAACTACGACACCGGCGCCTACGTGTATCCTCTGTCGGACGACGCCGCCCTCGCGGTGACGATCGTCAGGCTTGCCGTGGACGACATCCCATTCACGGAGGACTTCGTCTCCGATGAAGAACGGGTCTACTACGACGAGAGCCTCATAAGATGGGAGAGCGACTCGGAGATGGCCGCGCTTATCACCTACGCGCGTCGGCCCTCCGAGCGATTGCGTCTCGGCGGGAACCTCAAGCTGATCAGGAAATCGATCGGCAACTATTCCTGTTACGGTCTGGGTTTCGACCTCGGCGCGAAGTACCAAGTCACGAGAGGCACGACCCTCGGCATCAATGTCCAGGACGCGACCACGACATTCCTCGTCTGGGACACGAAGGAGCGCGAGCGCATCATGCCCACCGTGAAGGTGGGAGTGGCCTATTCCACGCCGATCTCGTCGATGGACGGCGTCGTAACGGCCGCCGCGGACGCCGACGTGAGGTTCGAGAACAGGCTTCTGGCGGACGAGTACCACATGGGTTCGATCTCTGCGGACACTCATTACGGCGTCGAGTTCTTCTACAGGGATATGGTGGGTGTGAGGGCGGGGCTGGCGATGGGTCAGCTGACCGCCGGGGCGGGGTTGACCCTCGCCGGATTCACTGTTGATTACGCGTTTGGAAAGCACGAGTATCTGGACTCGAGTCACCGGGTGTCGGCCTCCTACGGATTCTGACGCGCACCCCCGGAGTCTGTGGCCAGCCGGACAGGGGCAGGGGCAGGGAGAGGGAGCATGACCGGATCCCGTCCAGTGAATGCCCTCCCGCGAAAGGAGAAGTTGCAGATGAGGAAGCTTCATGCGAGGCGGTACATGATCCCCGCCGCCGTTCTTGCAGCGCTCGGACTCGTATTCTGGGCTGGATGCACCAAGCTGATGGAGGCGGACATCGAGCCGCCTTCTGGATCCTCGATCACGAATCCCGTCGACTGGTCGAGCCTGAACAAGGCGACGATCAACGTACGAGGCCGCGCTGAGGTCGGAGCAACGATCAAGATCTACGTCAATGATGATGACTACAACAATCCCCCTGCGGGCACGGCTGTCTCCTCGCCGGCGGTCCCCAACGATGGCCTCGGCGGACGCTTCACCGTGGAGGAGGTGAACCTCGGTGTTGAGGGAGTGAAGAGCATTCGAGCGCGAATCACGGATCTCTACGGGAACGAGGTCCATCGAGACCACACGCCGACGATAACGATCATTCTCGACCAGACGGCTCCGCCGATCGCCTTCGAGGGCATCGAGGGCGCGGAGTGGG
>JAUWLR010000025.1 GCA_030613615.1 Candidatus Eiseniibacteriota bacterium | reverse complement strand
TCCGTGTACGTCTCCGTGTGCGTCTCGTCTGTCCAGGGAACGTAGTCCACAAGACCGTAGAACAGGCTGTCGCCCACACAGGTGCTGCCCCAGTAGTTGTAGTCGGCATCCACGGTCCCAGCGCTCAGGTTGAACACCTGGTAGTACGTGTTGTCCATGATGTCGTTCGCGTCTCCGAGCGCGCGCCCCACCTCGGGACCCGGCTCGCCCGTGTTGTAGATCCCCGCGAACGTGTTCAGCTCGATCACATTGCTCCTGAGGAACGGACGCGCGCTGTCAGCCACGGTGATCCCGTTCGAGTTCAATGTGATGTGGTTGCCGGAGAACCTTGACGCGTCACCGTACTTCGAGCTCACACCGTTCGTGCAGTTAATGATCGAGCAGTCCTCGACCCTCACGTACGATACCCAGCAGTCGACGCCCGCCGGCACAGTCCCCTGCCCGTCGATCGTGAACCCGGAGAGGAGTGTAAGATCGCACAGACCGACAGCTGTCACTACAGCGCCGCTCCCGGAACTGATCGTCGTCGTCGCGCGGCCGTCGGAGCTCATCACGATCACGCCGTTCTTGAGTGTGATGTTCTCGTTGTACGTGCCGGGTGACACAAGGACCGTATCTATGACCGAAGCCGCGTCTATGGCCGCCTGGATGGTCCCGTAGGACGACGGCACCGCCAGTATGTCTCCGGTGCCCATGATGACCATATCGGAGTACTCGCTCCTCTGCGACTCCGCGTCGGTCGCCACCAGACGGTAGAAATACGTCCAGCTCGGGTTGAGCCCTTCATCCAGAAACTCCGGGTCTGGCGTGAAGCCGACCAGCAGGTCGCCGTCGAGCGGAGGAGAGATCGGGTCCGTGTCCCGGTAGATCCAGTAGCGCCTGAAGTCGCTCTCGCAGTTGTCGTCCCACGTCAGCTGGATGTCGCTGCCGACCCACTCGGCTACTATGCCCGACGGAGGCGACGGCGAGGGATCGACGAACATAACCGCGGAGTGCTCTCCGTGCCAGCCCGTGTCGTAAACAGGGACGACCTCGTACGCGTAGTTGTCCCTCGGGCAGTCACCGACGGCCGTGTCGGTGAATCCGGTGCTCCCGGAGGGAACCCACCCGATCGAATCCGGGGGCGAGATCTCGTTGCCACGTTTGATGACGTAGTAGTCGATGGGACCCGCTCCCAGGATCCATGAGAGCTCATTCCCTCCCTCGGTGAACGTGACGGCCAGTTCCGTCGGACCGTCGTAGCACAGCTCGGCGCCGACGCGGTTGGACGTCGCCCATTCGAGCGTGTCGGTGTCGACCGCCGATACCCAGTAGTAGTACAGTTCGCACGGTGGAACCCCGATGTCCGTGTACGCTGTGTCGGGAGCATCAACCGTCGCGATGGCCGTGTGCGGCACCTGCGTCGAGTCCCTGTAGACGATGTAGTAGTCGACGTCGGCCCGGGCATCGGGCGGGACGCTCCAGTAGAGCTCCAGCGAGGCGCCGTTCTGGGCGACGTGAAGGTTCTGCGGGCCCTCGGGGCATCCGATGCCCAGCGCGCCCATCCCGAACTCGAGGGTCGGTGATGTCGCATGGACAGCCACGTCCCCGGCCGGGCCGTCGCAGAAGAGCGGGGCCTCCGAGATGGAATTGGGATCGGCGCTGCAGCCACTGTAGTCGCCTGCAGTGTTGCCCCACACATCGTTGTATCCGAGGTCCGGCGTCGCGCTCGTGCAGTTGATGCCGTAGCCGCCATTCCCCGCCACGATGCTCAACGTGACGTCGTTGCCCGCCGAGTTTCTGAGGTCAATGCCATCGGAACCGTTGTGGCCGATCGTGCAGTTGGCGAAACTGACATTGGTCGTCTGCGAGTAGACGCCCACGCCGTCGTTGCTGTAGATCGCCGAGTACATGATCCAGACGTTCGGGTTGTCCGCGTCGTTAAGAAAGATCCCAGCGCCCGTGTTGTCGTGGATAGAGCAGAAATCTATGAGCGCGTTCTCGTCTGTGGAGGTAGTGGTACCGTAAAGGATGCCGATGCCGCGCCACGCGCTGTGAATGTCGCAATCCCTGATGGTGATGCCGCTGTTCTTCACGTAGACGCCATAGGAACTCGCTCCGGAGTTTCTGATCTCGAAGCCGTCCATAACGATGTGGTCGTTGCCCTCGCACGTGATGACGTTGCCCGCACCCTCAGCATCGATGACCGTGGTGTAGGTCTCGGGATCCCGGACCGTGAAGGTCGGATCATACCCGCCGTAGAGCGAGATGTAGTCATCGAGGACCACTGCGCCTGCGTATGTGCCACCGGCGATCTTGATGATATCACCGCGCTTGGCGTTGTCGATGGCGTTCTGTATGGTGGAGTGCTCATCCGGGACCAGGTGAACCTTCGGGACATGAGCGTTCAGCGGACGGTCGCCGCCAGTGTTGATCCCGGCCTCGTTGAACTTGATGTAGAAGTACCCGCCCACGCCCCAACCTCTGCCCCAGCTGTTCTTGCAGATCCACGCGCCCTCGCCGCTGCACATCGCGTCGTCCCATCCGACTATGACAATGCAGTGCCCCGCCTCGGGTCCTCCCCACGTGTGCTCGTAGCAACCGCCGCCGTAGGAGCCGAAGTCCTCGTAGACCGTGTAGCAGGACGAGATAGGGCCGTTCTGCAGCGCCGCCTTGTAGGAACTCACGTTGCCGGCGATGTATTGGAATCCATCGATGATGGCCACTTTGTCGCACAACCGCTGCCGGCAGTTGCCCTCGACTGCTACGTACGGCATGCACTCCTCGGCAACAGCGCCCGGGTCTGTGAAGACGTGGTACGTCGCGCCCGGCCACCCTCCATCGCAGCTGCTTCCGTACTCGTTGCAGTCCAGCCCCTGCTGCTCGGACAGGTCGAGCAGGACCCCTTCCTGAATGCGCACGTTACCCTCGGTGGCGCCGGTCGCCGCGAAATCCCAGCAGCTGCCGCACGCGCCCTGGTCCTTGACGGGCGTCACGCCTTCCATCTCCCTCCAGTCCCAGACGGCCGGGTAGTCGCGCGTGAGGTCGGCGGGGTCGGGCTGGAGCGTGTCGAGAATCGCTCGAACGTCCGGTGGGTACTCCCCACCCAGCCTTTTGAGGAACTCCGCTCGAGGCAGGATGGACATGGTGGTGTGCTCGGCCGTCCAGTTCGCGCCGCTCGCTTCGATGGCGGCGCGAATCTCCGCGAGCCTCGCCTCCTGCTCGGGTGTGACCTTATCCTGCAGAACCTCACTCTCCGATGCGAAGGCCGCGGAGGCAATCAGGGCAACCGCAAGCAGGAGCGCCAGCACTCTCAAGGCCGGAACTCTCCGCTTCGATCCAGTCGTGGCGTCCATGATTCGCATCTCCATTCTCTGACAGGCAGGGCATACACGGCGGGGGCGCACAGGTGCGTGCCCCGGGCGGGAACGCCCGAACAGGAATTCTTGACAAACACGCATAATAGCATTAACCGTGCCCGGTTACAACCGCGCTCCCCACGAATCGGGGCGTCGGACCAGACCGGCGGCACCCCCGGCCGGGGACATGCGGATCTCGCCGGGTTGACCCTCCCGGGCGCCGCTGTTAGGCTCTAGCTCATATGATGCAAAGAGTGCCTGAAAGTGTCGACATAGCCGTCATCGGGGCCGGGCCGGCCGGTTGCAGCGCGGCGCTGCCCGCGGCCCGCGCCGGACTGCGTGTGCTCATCATCGAGCGCGAGAAGGCCGCCGACGTCGGGCGGAAGGTGTGCGGGAACGCCGTAGGCATCGAGGGGCTGGCTCCGGTCGCCCACCAAGTGACCCCTCCCGGGGGAGCCGAGGTGGCGGCGCGCCTCGAGAGCGGCACGCTGTACATGCGCGACGAGAAGACGGGCGTGAGGTTGCCAGCGCCGGGCGTCGTCCTCAATCGCCTGGTCTTCGGCCAGCGGCTCCTGGCCGATGCCGTGTCCGCGGGAGCGAACTTCGTGGACTCCTGCTCGTGCGTCGGATGGAGCGATCGGGAGGCCACGCGCATACGTCTTCGCTTCAACGACGGGAGTGAGAGCGACCTCGCCGCGAGGATCGTCATCGACGCCTCCGGGTTCCGTTCGGTGCTCGCCCGGAATGGTGGCACGACACACGACGACCCGGTTGCCAGAACAGAGGTAGCCGTCGCCTACCGGGAGATAGTCTCCCTCACCAACCCCGTCGATGAACGCACCGGTGGATTTGTGGTCTTCGCGGCCCCGGGTGCGGAGCAGGGATACGCGTGGGTGTTCCCAATGGGAGGCAGGCTTGCCAACGTCGGGATAGGCACCACTCTGGCCAGTGTCACCGGCTCCCTCAGGGAAGCCTACGGTGTCTTCGTCGCGGGCAGACCTGAGCTCAGGGGCGCCGAGCGAGTCTCCGGTGGAGCCGGAATGGTCCCTGTGAGAAGACCTCTTGCGAGCCTGGTCGGAGACGGCTTCATGGCCGTCGGTGACGCCGGATGCCAGACGAGTCCGCTGCACGGCGGCGGGATCGTCCCGGCGATACTGGCCGGAGTCAAGGCGGGCGAACAGGCCGTGCGAGCGATCTCGAACGGCGGGACATCCGCTGAGACGCTCTGGGAATACGGGACGCAGTTCATGACGACGATCGGCGCGGCCTACGCCGCCCAAGACGCGCTGAAGAAACTCATCTACTCGCTGTCGAACAACGACCTGGAATTCCTCTGCACGCAGATCGCTCAGTCCGAGAGGCTCATCCACGCGATCCAGCGGGGCAGTTTCCTGCCTGGCGTCAGTGAGGCGCTCCGGCGCCTGGCCGCCTTCACTCGCAAGCCCCGCCTGGCAGCCAGAATCATAAGCACCGGCAAGGCGATGGCGTCAGTGCGCCATCACTACGAGGCCTACCCGGGCTCTCCGTCCGGACTTGAGTCGTGGATGGGGCGCGAAGAATTCCTCAGAAGATCTCTCAGCAGGCCGTGATTCGTCGCGAGATTCAGGAGGTCAGGCATGAAGAGCGTCGCATGGATCCTGGTCCCAGCCCTTGCGCTTCTGACGACGGTCGCGCTCGCGGATACGGTCTTCGTGGACGACCTGGACGACGGCGCGTTCGGCACGGGCTCGCTCGATGACCCCTACCGCAGCCTTCAGTTCGCCATAGACCACGCCGTCGACGGCGACGTCCTCCGGCTCGCTCCGGGGACCTACACCGCCGAACCGGGGGTCTTCGTGGAGAGCCTCTGCGGGAACTGCGAGGAACACCGAACCGACGTGGAGGTGACGCTCGGCTTCGTGATCAAAGGCCTCGCCCTGCATTTGATCGGCAGCGGCGCGGGCGAAACCGTTCTTGAGACAAACGCCGGGTACGGCGTCTACTTTGAGGACAGCCGCGGCTCAACAGTGGCCGGACTCACGATCACCGGGGGGAAGCGCGATCCTGACGGCGCCGCGACGGACGCGGGAGTGGTGGCGCGCCGGAGCACGGTGACGCTGACCGGATTAGAGATCGCCGACAACACCGACCGCGTCGACGACGTGGTGGTCGGTATAGGCGGCGTGATGGGACGTGAGGGAGCGGAGCTCTTCATCATCGGGAACACGATCCGCAACAACGGATGGGACGGCATTGCGCTTTACCGGGGAGCGACGGCGTTCATCGCGGACAACGATATCTCAGAGGGCCGCGGCGCGGGCGTGGGGATCACGTGGGACGCCACCGCAACGGTTCTGCGCAACCGCGTGTCGCGATACTGGAAAGGTATCGGCTCGTTCGGCAGCTCTCGGGTGGTCGTGAGGAACAACGCGGTCTTTGACAACCTGGGCTGGGGCATCATCGCCACGGGGATCTCGTATATGGAGGCCGCGAACAACGTCGTCGCCCGGAACGGGAACTGTGGGTTCGCGCTCTGGAGTGACGAGGCTACCGGTATCTTCACGAACAACATCGTCACTTCGAACGGATGGCGCGACGAGTGGGTCTGCCCTCAGGTAGGCGTATGGATGAACGGTCTGTCGGAATCGATCGAGATCAGCTACAACAATGTGTGGGACAATGTAGCGGGTGACTATCGCGACATGGACGAACTGACGGGCGCCGGCGGCAACATCTCGCTCGACCCCGCCTTCGTCGACAGCCTGGATTTCCACCTCTCCCCGGAGTCGCCCTGCCTGGACGCGGGCAATCCCATCTTCACCGATCCCGCCGGCGGTCCATCCGACATGGGAATCCACGGTGGACCCGCCGCGAGATAGCAGGGGGACAGCGCCGTGAGAACGAAATGGACCATGTGCGCGGCGGTTCTGTTCCTCCTGTCGGCGGCAGTCGCAACGGTCGCGGCGGCGGCACCCTACTGCGCGTACTGCAGCTGATAGAGGCGATAGTAGTACCCGCGCTTCGCGAGCAGTTCCTGGTGGTTGCCAGCCTCGCGAATCTTGCCTCGGTGCATCACGAGGATCTTATCCGCGTGCTGGATGGTCGAGAGGCGGTGCGCGATGACGATGGAGGTTCTGCCCTCCATCAGGCGCACGAGGGCATCCTGGATCAGGTGCTCGGTCTCCGTGTCGATGTTCGATGTGGCCTCGTCCAGAATGAGAATGCGGGGGTCAAACGCGAGCGCCCGCGCGAACGACAGAAGCTGCCGCTGCCCGGTCGACAGAGTCACGCCCCGCTCGTGCACTTCCTCGTCGTAGCCGTCAGGCAGCTTGTTGATGAACCGGTCCGCGTTGACGTACTCGGCGACCCTCTTCACTTCCGCATCCGAGATCGATTCCTTCCCCAACCGGATGTTCCCCTTGATGTCACCGGCGAACACGAAGACATCCTGCATGACGAGCCCGAGGTGCGAACGCAGATACGACTTCTCCATGTCTCTGATGTCGACACCGTCCAGCGTGATGCACCCTTTCTGGATGTCGTAGAAGCGCTCGAGCAGGCTGATTATCGAGGTCTTGCCCGCGCCCGTCGCTCCGACTATCGCGACCGTCTCGCCTGGTTCCACGGTGAAGGACACATCCCGCAGCACCCACTCGTCCTCGACGTATCCGAACCACACGTTCTCGAACGCGATTCGCCCGCGGACGTTGTCCGGACGCCTGGGTTCATCGGGTTCCGGGACCACGTCTTCGTCGTCCAGAAGCATGAATATCCGCTCGGACGACGCCATCGCCTGCTGCATCGTCCCGTACTGCTGCGCGAGGTTCCTTAGGGGTCTGAAGAACATCTGCACATAGGAGAGGAACGCGACGAGCGTTCCGAGCGATAGTGTCGCCTGGACGACCTTCCCGCCGCCGTACCAGATGACGAGCCCTATGGCCACCGAACTTGCCAACTCCATCAGCGGCATGAACATCGCAAAGACGCGGAGCTGCTTCATTGCCGCGAGGAAGTTCTCGTGATTGATGCCGGCGAATCGGCGGAAGCTCTCGGTCTCGCGCCTGAAGATCTGTGTCACGCGCATACCGCTGATGCTCTCGTTCAGAGACGCGTTTATCCTGGCGATCTTTACGCGCACCTCACGGAAGGCGTCGCGGATTTGGACGCTGAAGACAGCCGTGATCCACGCCGTTATGGGAAGCACGATGAAGCTGACGAGCGCCAGTCGCCAGTTGAGCCGCAGGAGAACGATGACGACGCCTACAAGTACGAACATGTCGTGGAGGATCGTGATGACGAGCGACGTGAACATCTCGTGCAGCACGGCAATGTCGTTGGTCGCTCTCGTCACGAGTCGACCGACCGGGTTCTTGTCGAAGAACGAGAGCGAGAGCTTCTGGATGTGCCGCAGCACCTTCATGCGTATGTCGTACATCACCTTCTGAGAGGTGACTTCCATCATGTTGATCTGGAGCAGGGTGAAGCCGAATATCAGGACCAGAAGAGCGATGATGGCGACCGCGATCCTAGCGACACCGCGGAGGTCACCACGCCTCAGCTCGTGGAGGTCCTCGCTCGTGAAGTCGCTCAGTCGCTCCACGGGGATACCTACCTGCGAGCCCGCCTCGAGGAAGCCGCTTCGGTCGAAGGTGCGCGCCTCGAAGAACGCCCTGTCCGCCAGGTAGTAGCGCTCGTCCCCCACCACGCCGAGCTCGGTCGCCCTCGCGACTTCGCGAGGTCCAAATCCGGAGAGCGCCTTCGAGCTTATGAAGTAGCGCGCCTGGACGCGGTCCTCGGACGCCCCGCCTCCAGCTGCCGCGCCGCCACCGCTTCGCGCGTCCTCTGCTGATGGCGTGTCGATGGGCACCAGGTCCTCGGCGTGCCCCGCGACGAACTCGCGCGCGACCTCACCGCCATCGTCCGTGACAAGGCGCGAGTTAGCCACGATGTAGTCATCGAGCGCCATGCGAGTGAGATACGGGATCGCCAACTCGAAGCACGTCACGACGACGAGCATCAGCACCGCCAGAAGGACGAGCCGCGCGTACGGCCTGACGTACGCCATGAGCCGTCGCACGAGCCGCGCGTCGTAGGGTTTGCCCAGTGTCTCCTCGTCGTGGTGGTCGTGAGACATCGACTACTCCGTCTGTTGCTCCCGGTCGGTCTGCTGCTCCGCGCTGTCAGAATCGTCCATCGCGGCCTCGAGGAGCTGCCGCTCGTAGATATTCGCGTACAAGCCCTTCTGCGCCACCAGCTCCTCGTGAGTGCCCCGCTCGACGATGCGCCCCTCATCGAGAACGATGGTCTCATCCGCGTGCTTGATGGACGAGATGCGGTGGGACACAATGACGCTCGTGCGGTTCTCGAGCGCGCCCTTGAGCTCCTGCTGTATCCGCTCCTCCGTCGCCGTGTCCACCGATGACAGCGCGTCGTCCAGCACCACGATGGCGGGCGCGTGCACGAGGGCGCGCGCGATCGCTACGCGCTGCTTCTGCCCTCCGGAGAGCGTGACACCCCTCTCCCCAACCAGCGTGTCCAGACCATCTGGGAAGCTCTCTATCTCATCGAGAATCCCCGCGACGCGCACGGCCTCGGTGACGCGTTCGTCGGAGGCTTCAGGGGCGCCGAACCTGATGTTCTCCCTGATCGTGTCGGAGAAGAGGAACGTGTCCTGCGGCACGTAGCCGATCGCGCCCCGGAGTGAAGAGAGCGTCAGCCCGGTGACGTCGCTGCCGTCGACGAGGACCTGGCCCTCCGTCGCCTCATGGATGCGCAGAAGGAGGTTGCACACGGTGCTCTTCCCGGAGCCCGTCCTGCCAAGCACGCCCAGCGTGCGGCCTTGCGGCACGATGAAACTGACGTCAGCGAGTGCGGGCTCGAGCCCCTCCGCATATGAGAAGGTGACGCCGCGGAACTCCACCTCCCCTCGCGGCTCACTGAACTCGACGGCGTTCTCGCGGTCGGCGATCTCAGGCACGACTTCGAGAATCCTGTTGATCCTGCCCATCGAAGCCGCCCCGCGCTGGAGCACGTTGACGACCCAACCCATGGCTATCATGGGCCAGGTCAGGATCCCGAGATAGCTTGTGAACGCCACCAGATCGCCGGTGGTGATACCTCCCAGCATCACCTGGCTCCCGCCGAAGTAGATGATGACGACCACGCTCATACTGGACAACATCATGATGAACGGGAAGAACGCGCCCCACACGCGGACGAGCCGGATGTTGTCGCGAACGTACTCTTTCCCGATCACGGCCAGGCTCGCGAGCTCGTGCTCTTCCTGAGAGTATGCCTTGACCACTCTGATCCCCGACATGCTCTCGCGCACGCGCTCCGTCAGGCTGGAGAAGGTCTCCTGCACTTTCTCGAATCTGCTGTGGAGCATCTTGCCGGCGCGCAGCGTGAAGAGGGCAATGATCGGCATGGGGATGAGGGCCAGCAGAGTCAGCCTCACGTTCAGCACGAGCATGAACCCGATGGCCGCCAGCCCTAAGACGATGGCGTCGGTCGTCGCCACGACGCCGAACCCGCACGCCATTCGCACCGCGTTGAGGTCATTGACCGCGTGCGCCATGAGGTCACCGGTCTTGTTGACGGCGAAGTAGCTGGCGGAGAGCCTCTGCAAGTGGCTGTAGAGATCGTTCCTGATGTCCTCTTCGATGTGGCGCGACGTCCCGATGATGAAGAACCGCCAGAAGAATCTGAAGACGGCGATCCCTACTGCGAGCGCGACGATACGAAGCCCGTAGATGAGAAGGTTCGTGTGTGCGGCGCCTGAATAGGTCAGGTCGTCGACGGCCCGCTTGATGATCCTCGGGATGATGAGCTGCATCCCGTCGACGAAGAGCAGGCAGATGACACCGCCAACGACGGCCCACTTGTATCTTGCGAAGTGCTTGAGCAGGTGCTTGAGATTGCCCATCTGGTCCTCGGGCTGGGGTCGGGCCGGACAGCGAGTCGGCGTGTGCTGGACGCGCTCAGTGTGCACAAAACGGCTCCGGACGGAGTCCGGAGCGTACGGTGCGTCGGATGGCCCGTTTCTTCGTGAGCGCCGAATCGTTCTCATTCTAGCGGCGGGTACGTAGGGTGTCAAGGTAACGGCCTGCGTCCCGGAGTTGCCGCTTACGCAACACGATTGCGTGTGGTATAATAGTGCCGGTTAGTGATGATGGAGCGGATAGCTTAGGATCCTCGTCTGAGGAGGTGGTGGGGATGATGAGAACTGCTCTGACTGTCTTGCTGTTCGGTCTGACCCTCGTCGCGACCGCCGCTGCTAATCCGATCGCGGTCGATCTCTTCGTCGACTTCTACCCGCCGAACGGTGTCATGTCCGTGTACCCCGCCCCCTACACGACCTTCAACGCCTACGTGGTGGCCAACCTCGGCTACCTGACTGGCGATGGTGTCTACTCCGTGTCCTTCGATGTGGAGGTGCCAGACGTGATGCCCCCGGTGTCGGACTTCGTCCCGGCCGACCCCGAATACATCGTCCTGGGAATCGTCGGTGACGGGATAACCGTTGTCGTGGAGGACTGCATCACGTCATTCCCGGCCACGCTGGGATACGTTCAGCTCTTCTACATGGGGACGCCCGGCCAGCTTCAGATACTCTCTCACCCGTACCTGGGCCATGTTTTCACAACGTGTGGGAACCCTGGAAGTGAGGAGGACTACTGCTACGTTCAGGGCGGCGGCATCGGCATGGAACCCCCGGAGCCGCTGATCCTGTGCAGCCACAACCCCGTGAATGATGTTGCGTGGGGCGCCATCAAGTCCCTTTACCGGTAGAGTAGGCACAGGCGGAGGAAACAGAGCGGCCACCTGACGCAGTGAGCGTCGGGTGGCCGCTTCGATGTTCTGCTCGTGCGCCAGGGTCGTCATGCCGGGCGCCCGGCGTGCCGCCGGCTGCGGCCCGCGCCACGTCTCTTGGAACGGTCGCCATCGACCGCTCGATCTCATCGGAGCAGAACGACCTTCCTGTGCACGCTCTTCCCCGCGGCCTTCAGCCTGACGAAGTAGACTCCCGGAGCCGCGTGCTCGCCTTCGTCAGACAGACCGTCCCAGACTACGGTCCCTCTGCCCTCGCCGTCCGCGAGCTTTCTCACCAGGCGACCACCGGGCGTGTATATCCCCAACTCAGCGCGCGTGCCCGCGGGGACCGCGAACCCGAGTGATGCTGATGTGCGGAACGGATTCGGGGTCGGATGTGCGAGCCGTAGTTCGCCCACCCGGAAATCCGCCAGTACATCAACGGGGCCGGTCAGCACCTCGCTGCCGTCGCCCGTTACCGCCCCCACCATGTAGGAGTAACGCACCCCGTCGACGGCACTCGCATCGGTGTAGGAGTTGCCCTGAACGAGTTCGTCGTTCAGTCGGACGAAGCCGCGCTCTCTACCACCGCTCCCGGTCCCGAGTCCCGCCCGCTCCGCGAGCGCCTCGCGCACGCTGAACGTGCCCCGCTCGGTCAGCCGCTGGCGCAGCGCAGCGGGCGACTCGACCTCCTCTACGATCATCCGATAGACGTTGAATCCCGCGAGCCCTCCCGCCTCGTCGAAGCTCCACGACAGGACCACGGTCTCCCCTTCGATGTCACACGAGAGCTCGGCAACGGGAGGCACCCCGGTCCCGTCGCCGTCTGCGTCCAGACAGTAGACTTTCCCTCCGATGCCACCGTAGTACTGCGTGCCGACGAGCGCCTCGCCCACCTGGTCGAAGTTAACGTCGCCCAGCGAGCGCACCGAGTAGACGCGGTTGCCCACCGTGTAGTCCCACAGGACGTCCCCCGTTCGCCCGCTCACGCAGTAAGCCTTGAGGTCGAATGACCCCGCTATCACGTCGGCGTAGCCGTCGTAGTCCACGTCCCCCATCGGCCAGATGGTCCACACGTCCCCGCCGTTCGTAGTTCCGGTGGGGACGTTCCAGAGTTCCGTGCCCGTGCCGCCGTCCAGGCATATGATGGCGTTGTCCCACGAGCCCACCAGCACGTCCGCGAGGCCGTCGTCGTTCAGGTCTTTGATGGGAACCACACGCATCACGTTCTCGTAGGTCCCGACGGGATACGACCATATCTCCGATCCGTCGGCGCCGCTCACGCAGTACACGCTGCCGCTTGCGTCCCACGTCCCGACGAGCGCGTCGGGAATACCATCGTCATTGACGTCGTCCGTCCCCGCGACCGAGTAGGTCGTGTCTCCGACGTAGAAGCGCCAGATGTAGGAAGGGTATCCGATGCTACCACCGTCCACGCAGTACGTGTAGTCGGCGTAGGGGTCCCCAGTGCCGATCAGGACGTCGTCTGTTCCGTTGCCGTTGACATCCCCGATGCGCGCCACCTGGAAGACGGCGTCGGGCGCGACGAACTTCCAGCGCATCACGCCCGTCGCGCCGTCCACACAGTAGGCGCTGTTGTTGTCGCTGCCGCAGCCGAAGATGACCTCGGGAATGCTGTCGCCCGTCACGTCGTTGATCCAGTCGATGCTGTAGATCCACCCCGACGGCGGGTCGTCGGCGTAGGTGTCGAAGTCCCAGAGGATCCTTCCGTCGTCGTTCGCGATCAGCGCGTACGCGGTGCGCCCGCCCCAGGAGGTCCCGAGCAGCGCCTCGTGCACGCCGTCGCCGCTCAGGTCGGGCGCGGACGTGAGGCACATGTCCCCGTATCCGCAACCCCCACTCACTCCGCCGGGAGGAGAGACTCCCCACATGACCTCGCCGTCTCCACCCCTGAGAAGCTTGAGGTGACCGGTGGGGTCGCCCGTGTTGTCGATCTCCACGAGCACGTCCTGACTTGCGGGCACGTAGCCCTCCTGGTCCTCGATGGCACTCACACAGCGCACGTGATGCCCGTAGGACGGCGTGTCCCAGATGAGCTCCACCGGCACGTCCGCCCACGCAAGAACCGGAGCGGTGAGGAGTGTCAAAGTGAGTGCGAGAACGTGTGCCTTGCGCATGGGGGCCTCCTGTCTGCTGGAGGAAACGAGCGCGGCCCGGCCGGGGATAACTGGTGGCGCGAAGAAACGAACAGCCGGGGGATGACGGCGACAATACGACCCAAGGATACCACCGGTCGTCGCAAATATCAAGGAGGCCGACGGCCTCTGCCTCGGACAGAGCCGTGCAGCGCGAGTCGACCCGCTCCCTCAAGGCAGCGGGCCGACATCCTAGAGATCAGAGTGTTCGTCCTGTGACGCGCGTCCCAAACTCACCGCACGAGCGTCAGGGACTTGATCTCCATCTGACCATCGACGTCCAGGCGGGCGAAGTACGTGCCCGATGCGACGGCGTGGCCGGCATTGTCCGTCCCGTTCCAACGCACGTTGTTGGCACCGGCCGGCCGCGACCCGGAAACCAGCGATCGAACCAGATGACCCGCGACGTCGTAGATCTTCAATTCGACATCGCTGTCGCGCGGAAGATCGAAGTGCAAGCTGGTCATCGGGTTGAACGGGTTCGGTACCGCGCCGAAGAAGACCACCGCCCGTGGCAGCTCGTCACCGATCCCGGTCGCGGGGGGTAGAGTGAAGTCCAGAGTCATGTTGCCCTGGAAGTCGACGGTATCCTGATCGGCGCCGTAGCCGGCCGCGCTCGCCTCGACTTCATAGGTCGCACTGACCGGCAGCTCGACCGAGTAGAACCCGGAGCCATTGCTGTAGACGGGGTCGAGCGGCGTGTCGAGCACCTGCACGGTGGCTCCCACGACCAGTCCACCCTCGTAGTCGTAGACCAGTCCCGACAGCACTGCCGTTGGCAGCGCGGTCATAGCGACCGACCCGTCGACCGTCTCGTCCTCGATGACGTCCACGACCAGGGTCTCGGCGCCGTAGCCGAACCGGTCGAACGTCAGGGTCCACGTGCCCACCGGCAGCATGAACTGGAAGTGCCCGTCCGCGTCGGTGACACGGTTGACCGGTCGATCGACCACGCCGACCCACACGCCTTCGAGCGGCGGAGCCCTGCCGGCATCGGTGACCGTCCCGTCGACCGTGCCAAGACCGCTCATGACCGCCCCCACCGCCCAATAGGCATCGATGAAACCGTGACCGTAGGTGTTGTCATCGCCAGGATCGCCCCGATCTAGAGCGGTGTCCATTAACACCTGCTTGATGGTCTCTACGTCGAGAGTGGGGTTCGCCGCGCACATGAGGGCGACCACACCGGCCACGTGCGGGCCTGCCATGGAGGTACCGCTCATATTCCCGTAGCCACCGCCCGGCAGCGCGCTGTAGATGTCGGAGCCTGGCGCGCAAACCTCGGGCTTCGTGACGTAGGGGCCGCCGCAAACGCTCCGTCCGCGGCTCGAGAAGTCGCTGATCTCATACGGCTCGTAGTGCTGGGTCGAGCCGACGCTGAACGTGTTGTACGGGCTGTCGGCGCGGTCGGCGGGCGAACGCAACGATGCGGGGGCCGGCCCCTCGTTGCCCGCGGACCAGGTCAGCACCACGCCCGCGGCCTCGCAGTTGTCGATTGCTGTCCACCAGTAGCTGAAGCAGTCCGGGTAGCCGAGCCCCTCGAAGACGCCCCAGCTGTTCTGGACCACGCACGGAACGTCGTCGGTCGTGAGGGGGTCACCATCGGGATCGGCAAACCACTCCAGAGACGCGATGACATCGTTGTCGAACTCGGAACTCACGTCCTGGTTGATCGTGTTCGCGGCGATCCACAACGCGCCCGGTGCGACGCCGATTGTGTCGTCCGGCGCCAGGCCGGTGAGGGTACCCATGACGTGGGTCCCGTGGGAATCATTGTCGACAGGGAAGTCGGGGGTACCCTGGCCCGAGTTGTCGAGCCAGCACTCGCTCGGGGCGGCGAAGAGTCCGCGCCAGCGGGCGGCCAGCGCGGGGTGGCTACCATCCACGCCGCTGTCCATGATGCCGACGACGACGCCAGTGCCGTCGATGCCGAGCTCTCGCCAGACGTAGGGGGCCTTGATGGCCTCCACGCCCGGGCATGTGCCGATGCCGCGGTGGCCGCCCGGAGGGGTAACCTTCTCGCTGTGGATCGGTTCGATGAGCTCGACCCTGAGATCCGGCTCGATCACTTCCACGTCGTCGAGCTGTGCGAGTTCGCGGATGGCGTCGACAGTGCCCACGACCACGACCGCGTTGACCAGCCAGTGACTCGTGTAGCCGCGGATCCCGCCGTCGCGCTGACGTGCCGAAAGATGGTCCGTCAGCCCTTCCTGCGAGCGATGAGCGGCTTCCTGGAGCGCCCTGAGCACAGCCTGGTGCCGGTGCTGTCGGGAAGCTCGGCTATCGTGCAGCTCCCGGTTCATGGTGTCTATGTCGGCCTGATCGCGCAGGACGACCAGGACCTTCACCTCGTCATCCCCGCTCAACGACTGCATCTGGGATTCCAGTCCTGGTGCGATGACCCCGGCCCAGGCGGTGCCAGCGAGCAAGAAGACAACAGCCAGGAGGACCGCTGTGCGAGCCTTCTCCATGAGCAACTCCCCTTCCCGACGTTCGTGACGCCGTCCAGTCTGCCCCCGACCGCGCTGGGTAGCCACAGCTTCACCGCCCGGTACCACACAAACCGCCGCCGGACATCAGGACCGGCGACCCTCATCTGCGTGGGGGCGGCTCGATCCCGGCCAGCCCCGCGTTCTTCACCGTTTCCTTGCTATCTTACACGAATGTCGCCGGGAAACCAAGCGCGCAGGGTGACGGCCACAATCCGGCACAGAGCCGAGCAACACGAGTCGGCCCGCTCCCTGAGGGGAGCGGGCCGATATACCCACACCAGACTGTTCGTCCGTGCAGTCGGAGTCTAGCTCATCGCACGAGCGTCAGGGTCTTGATCTCCACCTGACCGCCGACGACCAGGCGTGCGAAGTAGGTACCCGATGCGACCCCGTGGCCGGCATCGTCCGTCCCGTTCCAGCGCACCGTGTTGGCGCCGGCCGGTCGTGGCCCGGAGACGAGCGAACGAACCTGGCGACCCGCGACGTCGTAGATCTTCAGCTCGACGCGGCTGTCGCTCGGCAGGCTGAAGTGCAGACTGGTCATCGGGTTGAACGGGTTCGGCACCGCACCGAAGAAGACCACCGCCCGTGGCAGCTCGTCACCGATCCCGGTCGCGGGGCCCACCGTCAAGGTGACCGGGACAACGAGCAGCTCGTTGTCAGGATCGTTGGTCGCGATCTGCACGTCGGCGTAGTACGTGCCCTCCTCCAACTCGGTGGCGTCCATTGTCACGTCGAGCACGATGTCTCCCAGCGGCTCGACGATGCCGGACGCTGGAGCGACACTGAGCCAGGCCAGACCCGGATCGACAGCGAACCGAATCGCAAGACCATCGTGCAGGTAGCCACCGGTGTTGAAGATCACCTCCAGACCGTCAGTGCCGGCAGCATTCTCGATGCCGACGGTGCATCCGGTGTCGAGGTTCACCGTATGGTACTGGTATACGATGGAGCCGTCGGCGTTCAGGATCGCCTGGAAGGTCTCCATTGGGCCGTCGGGGAAGTGCGAGACGGCGTCCCACTGGACGATGAAGCGGTCGTTCGTCGCGTCGGCGAAGTAGTAGATGGTGCCGCCGAAGTTCGGGTTGAGGTCGTCCCAGAACGGAGCCAGCATGTCGTTCGGCTCCGTCGCACTCGGGATCGGCTGGTTGTTGTAGAGCCCGCCCGTCGACGTGAACGACAGCCATCCCTTGATGCCAACATTGATCGAATTGAACAGGGTCCCGTAGTACGGGAAGTCGAGGCCGAGCGCGAACGGCCCGTAGTTGTCGCCGTCGCCGACGACTTCTCCGACACCGGAGATGTCATACCAGTCGTAGACAGGACCGCCCGGCGTGTCACTGTCGACCCAGCTGTAGCCGTATCCATCAGGCCCGCCGTAGCTGACCGCCGGTCCGTCGTTGTACTCGAGGCTGAGGGAGTACTCGAGGTCGGCGTCGCCCACGTTGCCCAACGTGATGGTACTGTACGCGACCTCACCTTGAGTGACCGTCTCCTCGATGAAAGCCGGGGCGACTGTCGCGCTCGGGTAAGGAACCTCGCCCATGGTCGGGAACTCGATGTAGTCGACCCAGCCAGCGTCGTCTCCCGTGCTGACCGACCCGTCCTTGGTGTAGGACCACTTGAAGGTGCGCGAGCCGCTCGTGACCGGGTATGTGAACTGCGTCCACGGCACCGTGCCGGCCCAACTCGCGATCTGAGCCCCGTCCACATAGAAACGCAGGTAGTCGTAACCGCCCTCCGAGGAGACCCGGTACCAGAAGGAGATGTCGCTCGACGCCGTGACCTCAACGGTGAGCTCGAGATCGGAGTGCTGGTTGTGGCTCACGACGCCGGACCGGGCGCTGTAGGAGCCCTCGTACGGGTTCGCAGAATCGATGACCCAGTCGGCGTTGCCACCCATGACCCACGGGTAGCTGAGGAACCCGGCCGTCTCGAAGTCCTCGGCGAACAGCTCGGGCAGAGTGAAGTCCAGGGTCATGTTGCCCTGGAAGTCGATCGTGTGCTGATCGGCGCCGAGACCGGCCTTGCGCGCCACGACATCGTAGATCGCGCCGGCGGGGATATCCATTGTGTAGAAGCCGGAGCCGTTGCTGTACACGGGCGCGAGCGGCGTGTCGAGCACCTGCACGCTGGCACCCGAGACCAGCGCGCCCTCGTAGTCGTAGACCATCCCCGACAGCACCGCTGTCGGCAGCGCGGTCATCGCGACCGACCCGTCGACCGTATCGTTCTCGATGACATCGACAATCAGGATCTCGTCGCCATAGGCGAAGAGGCTGAAGGTCAGGGTCCACGCTCCCACGGGGAGCATGAACTCGAAGTTGCCATCGGCATCAGTGTACCGGAACGTCGGCCGGTCGATCACGCCGACGTGCACGCCTTCGAGCGGCAGGCCCGTGCCGGCGTCGGTGACCGTTCCGCTGACGGTGCCCAGGCCGCCCATGACGCCCAGGACCGCCTCGTAGGCGTCCACGAAGCCGTGACCGTAGGTGTTGTCCTCGCCCGGGGTGCCCTTGTCGATGGCGGTCTCCATCAGCACCTGCTTGATGGTCTCCACGTCGAGATCGGGGTTGGCCGCGCACATCAGGGCGACCACCCCGGCAATGTGCGGGCCGGCCATCGACGTGCCGTCCAGGTTCGTGTAGCCACCGCCCGGCCATGAACTGTAGATGTTGGAACCCGGCGCGCAGATCTCCGGCTTCATGGCATACGGGCCGCCGCAGTTGCTCGGCCCGCGGCTGGAGAAGCTGCTGATGTTATACGGCTCGTAGTACTGCGTCGAGCCGACGCTGAACGCGTTGTACGGACTGTCGGCCCGATCAGCTGGCGAACGCAGCGACGCAGCGTCCGGCCCCTCGTTGCCGGCGGACCAGGTCAGCACGACGCCCGCGGCCTCGCAGTTGTCCATGGCTTCCCACCAGTAGCTGAAGCAGTCAGGATACCCGAGAGGCTCATAGGTGCCCCAGCTGTTCTGGACAACGCAAGGCACATCGTCGGTCGTCCCGGGATCGCCGTCGGGGTCTGCGAAGAACTCCAGTGCCTCGATTACGTCGTTGTCAAACTCGCTGCCCACACCCTGCTTGATCGTGTTCGTGGCGATCCACAGCGCGCCCGGCGCAACGCCGATCGTGTCGTCCGGCGCCAGGCCGGTGACGGTGCCCATGACGTGGGTCCCGTGGCCGCCATTGTCCACCGGGAAGTCGGGCGTGCCCTGGCCGGAGTTGTCGAGCCAGCACTCGCTCGGGTCGGCGAAGAGTCCCCTCCAGCGGGAGGCCAGCGCCGGGTGGTTACCGTCCACGCCGGTGTCCATGATGCCTACCACAACGCCGGTGCCGTCGATGCCGAGCTCGTTCCAGACGCGGCGAGCTCCAACGGCCACGACGCCCGGCGCTATGCCGATACTGCGGTGGCCGCCCGGGGGGGTGGCCTTCTTATCTCGGATCGGCTCGATGAGCTCGGGCTTGAGATCGGGTTCGATCACTTCCACGTCGTCGCGCAGTGCCAGTTCGCGGATGGCGTCTACCGTGCCGACGACCACGACCGCGTTGATGATCCAGTGACTCGTGTAGCCGCGAATCCCGCCGTCGCGCTGACGCGCGTCAAGGTCGTTCGTCAGCGCGTCCTGCGAGCGCTGAGCGGCGTCCTGGAGCGCCCCGAGCACGGCCTCGTGCCGCTGCTGCCGGGTAGCCCGGCTGCCGTGCAGCTGCCGGTTCAGGCTGTCGATGTCGGCCTGGTCGCGCAGGACCACGAGGACCTTCACCTCGTCGTCCCCGTTGAGCGACTGCATCTGTGTTTCCAGTGCGGGCGCAATGACGCCGGCCCAAGCCGAGCCGGCGAGCAGAAGAACAAGAACCATGAGGACCGCTGTGCGAGCCGTCTGCATGCAACACCTTTCCTTCCCGGCGTTCGTGGCGCCGTCTATTGTGTCGTCGACCTCGCGGCTCCCCCCCATGCCGGTCGGTACCAGACACACGACCGCCGGACGTAAGGACCGGCGGCCCTCGATTGCGAGCAGGCGGGACGTCTCGATCAGGAGAGCCCCGCGCTCTTCAACATTTCCTTGCCATTTTACACGAATATCGCCGAAAAATCAAGGGTGGCCTCACCCTGGTGGTGTATCAGTCAGAGCCACGAACCCGGTAGAAGGGCACCAGAGGTACGCCTGGCCGGCCCCCAGACGCGGCGAGAGGGGAGTTCGGTCCCGGCGCCATGCCGGTTCCGCTTCTCCCCTCTCGTCCTGGATGGAAGCCGTCGTCGGGGCGGCCTCCCGGCCCCTTGCGGGACCGCTCGAGGACGTCAGCCGCAAACGCCAACTCAACCCGCTGACTCAAACGAGCAACGGTTGTTCGCACAACTACAACAAGATCACTGTACTTGTCAATCAAATTGTCAGTCTACCGAGAGGTAACGATCGCGTAGTCCGTGTAGAAGATGTGCATCATACCATGTCGGCGGACGAACGCCAGGCGGATGTCGATCTCGCCCGTGTGTCTGCGGAGAAGCCGGAAGCCCTCGGGCACCGGTTCGAAGGCCTTGTCCAACTTGATCCTCTCGACCGGAAACGGAGGATTCGCGACCTCCCCGATGATCCGGACCAGTCCCAGACTCCCGACTTCGACCCACACCGTGCCGTCGAAGTGCTCGACGTCTCGCTCAGTAGCGGTGACGGACAAACTGTAGCACCGACGCCCCTCCATGTCCTCGACGCCGGTAAGGAGAACGTCGTACTCGGTAGCCAGCAGTTCCGGACCGACGAGACTCCGGAGCTCATACTCCCCAGTAGGATGGCCAAGATCCGAGGAGCGCTCCTCGCGCTGCATCCCTTCCCCGCGGCTGTAGGAGAGCGACGCCAGGGCCCGCTTCTCCCCGCCTTCCTCCGTGGGCTCGACCATCTCCTGCTCCACGCGCAGCGTCTCGATGGCCGCCATCGCACTGTGTATGTTCGCGTTGTAGCCCTCGAGCACCTCCTCGAGACTCAGCATCCCGATGGAGTCGACGCCGGCGGGCTCCGCGGCTCGTCCTGTGAAGGGCGTGCAAACGGCACAGAGAACGGCGACGGTCACCGCGCTCAATGCGCGGGCGCGCTGCCCGGCCCCGCGGCCCTTAGTTTGAAGGGGAACTCCCATACTCGAACTCTAGCCGCGGCCGCCACACGTGTCAACAGCGGCAGCCCACGCTTGACGGTGCCGCTCGAGGACGTGCATACTCGCCTTCGAGGATTCACCGGCCACGTTTCTTCACCACGGAGACCCGGACCATGACTGAGCGAAGACACCACCCGTCGACCATCTCGGCACTGGGATTGCTCCTGTGCGCCTCCGTTCTCCACGCGGGCACGGTGATTGACCTTGCTTCCGAGGGCGCGCCGTCCATTCACGGCACGTCCGCGGAGGAGCAGTTCGGCTACTGCACCGCCGTGGGCGATCTCGACGGCGATGGCGGCGCCGAGCTCGTCGTCGGCGCCCCGGGATTGGCGGACGGCGCCGGCACGGCACACACGGGCGCGGTCTTCGTGTTCCGCCTCTCTGATCTCGACACGCTTTCCGCTGATATCCCCGCGGTGACCCTCGCTGAGTGGACGATCACCGGGAGCGGCGCTCGCGGCAGGTTCGGCTCGGCAGTGGCCGTCGCCGATCTTGACGGCGACGGCTTCGACGACCTCGCCGTCAGCGCACCTGGCGCCGGGGACGGAAGCGGCATCGCGCGCGGTGAAGTGTCGGTCTACTTCGGCGGGCCGGGAGGCTCCTGGAGCCAGGGGCGGAATGCGGCTCCCGAGGTAGTTCTGACGGGCTCGTTGCCCGGCGCGAGGCTGGGCTTCTCCATGCTCGCCCGCGATATCGAAGATGACGGTCCCACGGAGCTTCTGCTCTCGGAGCCAGGGGGCGGCGGGACGAAGGGAGCGCGACCGGGTGTGGTCTACGTGGTCAGAGGCGAGGCGCTCCGCTCCCTGTCCGGAACCGCGACCGTCTCCGATGTCGCTGCGGCCAGCGTCAGTGGCGAGAGCGCGGATGACGCACTGTCGGGGCTGGCCGTGGCCGACACCGACGGAGACGGCGTCCTCGAACTCGTCCTGGGCGCACCTCAGGCAGACGGGCCCGGTGGGAACCTCCCGGACGTCGGGAAGCTGTACATCGTCCCGGTCCACGAAGTTCTGGAGGGACAGTCGGCGTCCCTTTCGCTGACGGGAACGTCCGCGCTGTCCGGCCTCACGGACCGCGGATTTTTCGGCCGATCACTGTCCGTCGGGGACATCAGCTTCGATGGGATCGACGACCTGCTGGTCTCCGCCTACGCGTCGAGGGCGCACAGGAAGAAACTCGAGGCGACCGGAGAGGTGTTCGTGCTCTTCGGAAACCGGCACGGTGAGGGCGGTGAGCTGGAAGACGCCGCGACCTGGGCATCCACACTCGACGACCCGGCCGTGCCCCGATTCCACGGCAGGTCCAGATCCGACCTCTTCGGCCTCCCGGTTCTTCTGGCCGATCTCAACAGCGATGGATCCGTCGACATTGTCGCCGCATCGCAGTACGCGGACGGGCCCGACGACAAGCGGAATGCGTGCGGCGAGGTGTATATCTACTGGGGAAGCGTGAGGTCGGTGATCGTAGCCAAGGCAGGAAGCACGGAGCTCGCTGACGTGACCGTCGTCGGGGAATCTCCGGAGGATTCAATCGGCGCATCGCTTCTGGTCGTGGAAATCTCAGAAGGCGAACCGCCGGCGCTTCTCATCGGGGCCCCGAACGCGCCCGGCGCCGCCGAGGACGGCGCGCCCATCCAGCGTCGTGGGAAGCTGATACTGCTGCCAGGGAAATCTCTGCTGAGGTGAAGCTCCAAGGTCCCACGGGTGACGTGCGGGCGTCGCGCGTTCACAGAGGCAGGCCGCCTCGGGCGCGAACTCTGCACCTACTTCGTCAGGATCTCGACCGTGTCGCCCGATCTCAAAACATGGTCCAGACCGACGCGCTGCCCATCGAAGCTCGCGGACGCCCCCCACACTCTGGCCTTGCGAGCCCTTCTGGCAAGGTCCTTGTGAATCTGCCCCGCCAGATCCAGTACGCTCGCGCCCTCCGGGACGGCGTAGGCAACAGGCTCGTCCTTCGAAACAGGATCACGCGCATCGACGATGATCCTGCCTATGATCCCGCAGAACGCCTCCGCGACCGCTCGCCTACCACCCTCCTGCAACGGAAGGCCGAACACCGGCGCACCGCCACCGAGCTCACGAAGAGCCGCCAACTCCGCAGGGCCCACTGTGTCGGCGTGGGTCCCGATGAGCACGGCGGCCTTGTCCGCCCCCATCTCTGCGAGCTGCCCGCGCAACGTGTCCAGCTGGAGCTCGCGGTCCGCGGTCAGATCGATGACGATACAGAGGAACGTGGCGTTCAGACAGGCTTCCTTCAGCCCGTCCGCATAGTGTACCTCTTCCAACCCGCCCTCCGGGAAGGGAGGCAGGTCGACGATCTCGAACCCGAAGCCACCCAGACTGAACATCCCGACGTTGGGCGTCAGCGTGGTGTAGGGGTAATCGGCGACCTCCGCTTTCGCGCCGGTCAGCGCATCGAGAACAGACGTCTTACCGACGTTCGGGAGACCAACGAGCGCTATCTCCGCGAGCCCCCGCTTCCTGACGGAGAAGGGGTCATCAGAGGCAGAGTGTGTCGCGAGCACGCGACCGACCTTCCTGAGTTCCGCGACCCTTCGCTCGAGCTTCTTCCGAAGCTCCTGGTAGGGTCCCTTGTACTCCGGCCAGCCGGCGAGGTGGTCCTCGAGCAAACGCAGCTCTTCTCTCGGGGACTTCCCCTTGGACTCACGCTTGATCTTGAGCCAGAAGTCCTTGTGAGACATCGGCATGGGTTTCTCTCCCGATCGTCCGGTCCGGCTCCTTGCGCGCCGCCACCTGCGCTTCAGCCACTTGAGCCTCATGCGCTTCCGATGGTCCTCGGTCCCGGAGGGCTTCGTCATCGCGCCCCGGTCTTCACCTTCTTGTCCGCGTTGAAGACCGTCCAGTAGCAGTCCTCCGCGTTCACTGCCTCTTCGTCGCTGAACCCCTCGCGCTCCATGACTCGGACGACGAAGGCGTCCGCGTCCCGCTCCTGGTTGCGCTTGTCCGCCTTCGCGAGGTAGTAGTGCCCCCACTCGTGAGCCGCCAGATACCACACTGCGAGCACGCACGCCTCCGGATCGCGCTCGAGCATGTGGTAGAGATTGTGGATGAATCCGAAGTCGTAAACAGGGACCACGGCCTTGTAGCCGTCGTCGGTCAGTGTGACCTGGCCGCCGGTCGTGTCCCAGTGGCGGAGTCTCAGGGACTTCGAGGAGTAGCCGCCGCTCATCCGGAGCGCCTTGTAGACCAGAGAACCTATCTGGCTGTGTACGGTGGCCATGTAGCGGAAACCGGACCGGACCTTCCGGGCCCACTCGACCTCGCTCTTGAGCTTGATGCTCATCTCCGAGCCCCTCCTCCCGGACATGATAGCACACGGGGAACGCTGAGAGGGAAGCGCGCTTACCTCCCTTACCCGCGGACACGCGAGGAGTTCGCGGGCCGGAGCTGCTCCGGACTGGCACGCGCATCGTGCGCGCGGTACAAGAAAGGGGGGCGGCACATCTCTGCCGCCCCCCTCGTAACCAAGCGCTCGGTCACAGCTACTTCAGCATGATCAGCTTGCCGCTTGCCGTGAGACCGTCGATGTCGAGCCTGGCGAAGTAGACGCCCGAAGCAACGCGCTCGCCGGCGTTGTCGAACCCGTCCCACACCGCGATACCAGCGCCGCTGTTCATGCGCTCGCGGACGAGGCTGCAAACCTCGCGGCCGTTAACGTCGTAGATGACGATGTCAACGAAACCGCCGCCGGTCGGCACCGAATAGGCGATCGAGGTCGTCTCGGCGAACGGATTCGGGCTCGCCGCCTTGAGGCCGAACGCGAAGGACCCATCGTCCACGCCGGTGTCGGATTCCTCGGCGTTGTACGTGTAGTTCATGTTGCTCATGATGCCGTCGTTGTTGATCACGACCAGGCCCACGTACTGCATCGTGTCCCAGCCGTCAAACGCCAGCTCTCCGTTGCCCCACGCACTCAGCGGAATCTCGCCGTACTCCCCGTGGACGCCACCGGACGTGCAGCAATTGAGATAGGCCGCGTTTGCGACGGAGAGAAGCGAAGGGCCATCATACGAGACCAGCAGTCTGCTGTGGCCGGAGCTTGGGTAGTTGAACGTGATGTAGTTGCAGCCGTATCTGTCCGGCTCCCAACCGGGAGTCGGCCCGCCGATCGCGATCGGATAGGAGTTGTGCCCACGCATGATGCTGGCGGGGTACCAGGAGGCGCCCTCCTCAAAGTGATTCCCGTCATCCCGCACAGCCCCGGTGAACCAGCACCAGATGGCGAATTCCTTGTACTCGTCTTCCATGCTGGTCCCGTAGGTCCCTAGCACGACGTCCATCGCGTCCAGCGGCTGCGAGGAACTCTCCAGCTGCCACCAGTTCTCGACGACGATGCCGTTGCCGAAGTTCTCGGACAGGAAGAAATTCCACACGCATGAGCCGTACCAGCGCAGGCTGCCGTTGTGGTAGTCGATCGACCGGTAGAGCGAGCTCAGGAACTGAGAGAGGTAACCCAGATAGTCGTTGACGTCGTCGTAGAGGGTGTCTTCCAACCACATGGACGTGCACTCCTTGTACCACGTGTCCGCGTTGATGTTGTGCGCGGCCTGGCAGGAGTGACCGAACTCGTGAGCAATGGTGATCTGCATGCACTCGATAGGTGGGTGCGAGAACCCGACCCAGTCGTTCTCGATGACAACGTAGCTCGTCGCGGCGTTCGGGGGATACCCGCCGGGGCCGTCGTTGTAGTAGTAGCTACCCGCGCAGTATCCGTAGAGACCGATCAGGTTCTGCACGTAGATGTCGTAGAGATCGTTACCGCCGCCACCGTCAGGGTCGCTGCCGTCGGGAGGAGGAGCACGGAATCCCATGTTGGTGACCTCTTCGTCCCAGATGTGCTCGACCTCGACCATCATGGCGTCTCTGTAGGTCGTGCTTGGCCACCCGTAGATCTTGTGAGTGCCGCTCGTGTCGTAGTGGATGCGGAAGTGAATGGTCTCGACGTAGGTCATGGTACTGGGCCTGGCCCTTAGGCCCCTGATCTCCTCGGCCACCGCATCCGGAAGGTCCGGCAGCGCGAGGCGGATCACATCGTCCATCGGAGTCCCGCACTTGTCCATCTGCACGCCGGCCAGGTCCTCACGGACCTTCCATGGCGCGTAGAGCGCGTACGCCTTCTGCAGGAGCATCTCGTCATGGCTGATGGTACCCTTACTGTAAGCGTCCTCTATCACCGCGGCGGTCGTCATCTCAGCGGTCTCGAGCTTCGCGAAGCCCGGACCGGCAAGGAGCGCCAGGGTAACAACACACAGCAACACGGCAGCGGCCAGCTTGCGCATTGCAGAGCCCCCTCTCTCAAAGATGCCATCTCTATCAGGCCTATGTCCTCTCAACTTTTCATTCTAACACAAGTTAAGGGCAAGGTCAAGGAGGACATGTGTGTGTGTCTAAGCAATCAGACTATGTCCCCTGTAGCTGCGATGGGAGAACACCCCCAGGGACGATGGAGCAGATACGCCCAGGATGAGCCCAGGGGCGCCATCTGGTGCCGGGGGTGCGAAGTTCGCCGCAGTCTGAGGCGTGCGTTGTTCTCGGTGAAGAGGCGGGGGTGCTAGCGCCAGTGGCGCAGGCACCCCCGCCCGAATTGGCTCGGCAGCGATCGCCGATCGCTACTTCAGGACTGTCAACGTGACCGTGCTCTCATGCCCTGGGGTCCTCATCCGACAGTAGTACACACCTGATGCAACGGCCTCGCCGATCATGTCCGTTCCGTCCCAGACGACTTGCTTCCGGCCAGCCGTCTGGAACTCATCCACGAGCACCCGAATGAGTCGACCCCGGACATCGTAGACCTCGAGTCTTACAGAGGCCGCCTCGGGCAGGTCGAGTTCGAGCGTTGTCGCCTCAAGGAATGGATTCGGGTGGCTGCCGCGGAGCATCCTCGCCGTAGGCCACACCGGGTCGCCGACCTCAATCAGCTTCGGTGAGGACTGCCCCAGTTGGCCGCTCCTGTCGATACGCTGAGCGTAGATGTCCCACCAGGAGGTGCGATTGTCAGCCCAGACCGCAATGGTGCCGCCCTCGCCGTCACCCGCCAGTCTGGTGCCGTTGTGCGCACGTGCTCCGCCGCAAGCGATGATGCCGCCATCCGCCCAAACGGTGGTCCCAGAGGGATCGACGCGCTGAGCGTAGACGTCGGTCCCGTTGTGGTGATTGTCCAAGCCTCGTGCGTCTGCCCAGGTCAGGATGGTGCCACCCACCCCATCACTGAGCAGGTCGATTCGGCCCAGCCAGCCCTCCTCCGTGCAGATGGGTACGGCCTCGCTGCCCCAGAGCAGGTTGCCCGAGGGATCCACGCGCTGGGCGTAGAGATCGATGTCCGCATCGCGGGCATCCTCCCAGGCGAGTACGGCTCCACCGGCACCATCATCGAGCAGACGGACGTCGCACTGCCTGCCCTCCGCCGCGCATACCGCGACCCCGTCGGTGGTCCAGAGAACACTGCCTGCAGCGCTGATTCGTTGCGCGTAGATATCACTCTCTTCGCCGCCGTTGCGGTTGTCCCACCATGCGACTATTGCGCCGCTCGCTCCATCACCGACGACTTGCGGGCAGTACTGGGGGCCGGGGACTTCGCAGAGCCCGATGCCGCCAGCTCCCCACAGCACATTCCCGTCCGCGCTGACTCGCTGGGCGTAGACATCGGATGGCCAATCGTACCATGCGACCACGGCACCACCGGCGCCGTCGCTGGCGAGTTCAACACTGCCCGGTAGGCAGAGCCCCTTGCCGAGCGCTACGCCCTCCTCGCCCCATAGCAAGTCACCCAAAGGGCCCACTCGCTGAACGTAGACATCTTGCTCCTCCACCTCTTCGTGCGCCGTCGTCCAGAACACAACGGCGCCGCCAGCACCGTCACTGATGGCTCCGGGAGACACGATGGCGGCGGATCCGACGGCACCCGACAGCGTGACGCCATTCGGGTCCCAGAGGGCGTCACCCGAAGAGTCCACGCGCTGTGCGCTCACGCAATTGCTCTCCGTGTCCATCCAGACGATGATGGCGCCGGAAGAACCGTCAGCGACGGCGTTTCGAGTCATCGTGCCTCCGGGTCCCCCGCTGATCTCGCTGCCGGACGCGCCCCAGACCGGGTCACCAGAGGCGTCCAGGCGCTGCGCGCAGACATGCCCCGCGGGACCCACCCAAGTGACGATCGCGCCCCCTGCGCCGTCGCTCGTGATGGCGGGCGAGAACTGGTTGCCGTCCTCGCCGGAGACGAGGTTGTTCTGCAGCGGGTCGTCTGACCAAGTGCCCTCAGCCGGAGAACACCAGAACCCGGTGAGTGCTGCGAACAGTGCCACGGCAAGTGTCATCTGTTTCATGAGATTCTCCTTATCGCGAGGTCGGGGATGGGTGTTCGAAATACGGGGAGTGACAGGTGTCACACACTAGAGGAATCTGTGCAATTCCTATGCCAGATGAAGAGGGGTTTATCGTAACAGAGCCACTGACGGTTCCCTGTCTGGCGGGATGAGCGTCCCGATTCGGCCGCCGGGGCCGCCGCCTTGACCCTTGCCGGAGGCAGCGCTATAGTGGGTCACATGGCACAGTCCCTGCGCACACGAGTGTCTCTCCTGCTCTCGCGGCAACGCGGGATTCCCCTGTTCCGTATCTCAGGAATCCAGGTGGTCGCACACTACAGCTGGTTTGCCATTGCCGCCCTTATCGTCTGGGCTCTCACCGTGGGGTGGTTTCCCAGTGTCCTCCCCAACCGCCCGCTTCTGCACTACATCACGCTGGGCATCATCACCGCGTTCTTCTTCTTCGCTTCCGTACTGATTC
>JAUWLR010000074.1 GCA_030613615.1 Candidatus Eiseniibacteriota bacterium | reverse complement strand
GGCGACAGCACGTGGTGGTGCGGGACCTACAACCCGTGCTGGCGTCAGCCGCGGGGGTATGGGAACGACTGGCTACAGATCCTGGAGAGGTCATTCCCGGAGGTCGGGGCACTCACTGACCCCGGCGACCCGCTCGAGCTGAGGTTCGACCAGCGCATTGCGATAGAGAACGACTACGACTACGGCTACGTGGACATCCGTTCGCCGGCCACGGCGGACACGTGGTACACGCTGATAGCCGTCGACAACCCCGGCTTCGCGGGAACGCCGGGCATCTCGCAGGACTGGGACAGCACTAACCCGGTCATGGGTGGACATCTCGAGATTGATCTCACTGCGTACTCCGGGCACACGTTCGACCTTCGTTTCCGCTTTGAATCCGACGGTGCGTACTCCTCGCAGGATTCGTACGACAACCCTCCACATCACTCCGTCCTCGATGGCGCCTGGCAGCTGGACAACATCAAGCTGGTCGCCTGGACGCCCGACTCGGTTCTCGTGTTCCTCGACGACTGCGAATCCCCGGGCAGTAACGGCTGGGTGCACGAAGACATCCCCGCCACGGGCCAGACCGGAGTCACGTTCTGGCGGGGGCTCTATGGCACCGACATCTGGACGAACCGACCTTACTCCTGCGGAGAGCAGGAAGGATGGATGTACGCGGCGGTCGATCCGCTGACGAGCCGCATGGTCGACAATGAGTACGCGTGGTTCATCAGTCCTCCGATCAGTATCGAGGGCGCGGAGAAGCTCGTCGGTCAGTGGGACATGTGGGTAGACTTGCCCCGCCCGACGAACGACATCTTCAATCTGGCAATGGCGAGCCACGACGGCATGGAGTGCTGGGACTGGTACGATCCCTGGGGATCCCCCGGCTGGTGGTATGGAGGTCCGTTCTGGGGGTCATGGACAGATGACTGGGACGCCTTCGCTGGCAATAACTGGCTGACCCTGGCGTGGATAGTGGTGAACGATGACCCACCGGAACCGGGTGTCGAGCACATGGGCGGCATCTTCCTCAACAGGCAGCGCGTCGGGATCCCCATCGGTCCACCGCCGACCTTCTGGGAGTACGGCGTCTGGGACAGATTCTACGACACGTTCGATATCGACGAGGCGCTGGCGCACGAGACGCACATCGACATCTCGGATGAAGACGATATCGTCTCTGCGTTCCTGGTCGTCTCGAACGACGGCGGGCAGGTCTGGGACTCGTACGCGCTGACGCGAGCGGACCCGCAGAGCAGCTGGTGGTGGGTACCGAATCCCAGCGCGCACATCGCGCCGGCGACGGAAATCCTCTACTACTTCGAGGCCACGGACGGGACGGGAGTCACGACCACGCACCCGAACGGCGCGCCCTCAGACTGCTACGAGTTCTCTGTGCTGCCGATACTGGGGAGTGTCTCAGATCCAGGGATTCTCCTTGTCGACAAGCACGGCCGGACCATACCCGATGAAACCGGGCGGTATCGCTGCAAGAGCGAGGAGTACTACCGCGAGGCGATGGACATCCTCGGCTACGAGTACGACGTGTTCGACGTCGCCGTGCCGTCGGGGAGCATCCACGGAGAGGGCCCGGACACGTCGGGCATGAAGTACTACGACACTCAGATCTGGTTCACGAGCGAGTTCAGCGCCTACACGATGGAGACGATCGACCAGGCGAGCTTGATCTCCTGGCTCGGAGAATCGGCAGAGGGGAAGGAGAGGAACCTCTTCCTCACCGGGAACAACATCGGTTGGGAACTGCAGGACGCGGGGCAGGAAACTCTGAACTTCTACTCCTACTGGCTTGCCTCCGAGTGGGTGCAGACTCTCCCATGGACCGGCGCCAACCCGGATACAACGCCCTCGGTCCGCGATGCCGGAGGGGGGTTCGACTTCATGACGCACGACGACGGCTCCTGCAGGCTGTGGGACGGTTGCCCGCTTATCGCCGACTACGACGTGGTGCAGCCGATCTCCGTCGACGGAGCCGAACTTGTTGCCGAGTACGTCCTGCCCGACATAACCGTCTGGCCCGCGGGTGTGGCCTACACGCACGCCGTCTGGGGCTATCAAGCGGTCAACCTCGGCTTCGGCGTAGAGTTCATGATGGACGAGCCGCTGCCGGGCGGGGACTACGGCTCTGGTGCTTCCGACCGCGTCGATCTTATCGCTAATATCATGGAGTACTTCGGGAAGCCGCCGACGGCGACGCCAACCGGTGCGAACGAGGGGGCTGTCTTCGCGAACCGCCTCAGCCACGCGCGGCCCAACCCGTTCAATCCTGTGACGACCATCGACTTCAGCCTGGCAACCGACGGACGCGCTGTCATCCGCGTCTTCGATGCGGCGGGCCGAGTCGTGCGGACCCTCGTCAATTCACCGGTCGAGGCAGGCCCGCACACGGTCGTGTGGAACGGCACCACCGATGCCGGCCAGCGAGCCGCGAGCGGCGTCTACTTCGTCTGGATGGAGGCCGAGGGGCCGGCAGGCGCGTTCCGCGAGGTGCGGAAGGTCGTGCTTCTGAAGTAATGTGAGACGGTCGAGGGTGACCGCTCCACGCGGTCCGGGAAGGGCTCCCGCAGGAGCCGCGTCGACGCGACATGGATGGCCGGACACCCCCTCGCAGAGGAGGTGCAGGGAATGAAACCGCGCATACGCGAGCGCCGTGCGCGCCCCTTGAGCAACATCAACGGCGGCACGCGATCAGCCGTGTCCACGTGTCTCTTCGTCACTTGCGTCATCACTACATGCACCATCCTCCTGGTGTCGGTCGCGCCGTGCATCGCGGCGCGTGAAGACACCACACCCGAGTCGTCGTCCGCTCTCGAGCCGCCAGCGTCACCGTGCGGCAATCGCGCGGACGAGCTCTTCGGCATCCGCGGAGAGATCGGTGACCTGGGCGGTCGCGGGTTCCGCTCGGTGGGAGAGGAAACGCTCTGGATCTTCGACGCCGATTTCGAGGACCTGTCCGGTGACAACCTCGGGTGGCTCTCGCTCGACATGAGCGGGACGCTTGAGGTCAGCAACTACTGGCACAAGGACACGATCCGCATCAACGGGTTCGAGCACCTCGGCGACAGCACGTGGTGGTGCGGAACCTACAACGACTGCTGGCGGCAGCCGCGCGGGTACGGGAACGACTGGCTGTGTTCCCTCGTGCGCGAGTTCCCGCTTTCGGAGTGGAGCGAGCCCGGCGACCAGGTCGACTTCGAGTGGGACCAGCGGTTTGCCATGGAGAAGGACTACGACTACGGCTACTTCGACGTGTCCGGCGACGGCGGCTCCGCATGGACCACAATCGCCGTCTTCAACAACGCCGGCTTCACCGGCACTCCGGGGCTCTCGTGTGACTGGGACTGCACGATTCCCGACTGCGAGGGGCACCAAGGGCAGGACCTGGACGCATATGCCGGCCTTGACATCGTCGTCCGCTACCGGTTCGAGTCCGACTGCGCGTACTCCTCGCAGGACCAGTACGACAACCCTCACCACTCGGTTCTCGACGGTGCGTGGCAGCTGGACAACTTCACGCTCTCCGTCAATGACACCGTGCGGTGGTTCGACGACTGCGAATCTCCGGGCGACAACGGGTGGGACCACAGCAACATCCCGTCGTCAGGCCAGGCCGGCGTCGTCTTCGAGCGCGTGCATGCGCCAGACATTCTTCGGGACGACTGGTACTGCTGGTGGCGTCCCTCTGGGTGGTGGATGGCCGCGCTCGATGCCGAGACCGGCAGGATGGGCGACGGGCAGAACTCGTGGCTCATCAGTCCGCCCATTGATATCTCCGGCGCCGACGGTCTGGTCGGTCAGTGGGACGCCTGGATGGACCTCGGAGGGGGGATTACCAACGACCTCTACGACCTCTACCTGTCGACAGGCGCGGACCTGCAGTGTGTCATGGAGCACGACAGTTTCGTTGACGCATGGATTCAGTGGCCCCATACGGGTCCCTATGTCGCGCGAGAGACCCACGATTGGGACGGATGGGCGTGGGGCGACTGGCTTGCCATCAACTGGAGGCTCTGGAATGACGAGCCCGCTGAGCCGGGCTCTGAGCATATGACCGGTCTCATGCTTGACCGGCAGCGAGTAGGCGTGCCGGTCGGCGGTCCCCCGACACGGTGGGACTACGGTGCGTGGAACAGATTTCACGACACCTTCGACATGGCCGAGGCTCTCTCCGATACGGCGCTCATCCGTATCTCCGACTGGGACGGCATCGTCAGCGCTCTTCTGGTCGTCTCGAGCGACGCGGGCGAGACCTGGGAATCGTCTCCCATGTTGTGTCCTGACCCGGAGACCGAGTACTGGAAAGCCGCGCCTCCCGTCGGTCACATCGCCCCTTCGACCGAGATCCGGTACTACTTCGAGTCGACCGACGGTGTCGGCAACGTCCGCACGCACCCGAGGAGCGCCCCCGACGCATACTACGAGTTCTCGATCCTGCCCATCCTCGGGAGCGTCGCCGACCCGGCGATCCTGCTCGTGGACAAGCACGGCAGGGTGATTCGCAACGAGGACGGGGAATTCCGACAGACGAGCGAGCGCTACTTCTGCGAGGCACTGGACATCCTCGGGTTCGAGTACGACGTCTACGACGTCGAGGTCCCGTCCGGAAGCACGGACCAGTCGAACGGTCCGGACAGCGCCGGATACAAGTACTACGACACGCAGATCTGGTTCACGAACGACTTCTACGCATACTCGGTCAAGCCCTTCGACCAGGTCAATCTCATCAACTGGCTGAGCCAGGCAGCGGAGGGGAAGGAGCGGGACCTCCTGCTCACTGGCAACGGCATCGGGCATGAGGTCGTAGGCTACGGGGGGGACCCGCTGGGCTTCTATTCGCAGTGGCTGGCCTCCGAGTACGTAAGGAACGACGTCGCCGCCTGGAGTGACACGCTGCTCTTGTTGCAGGATGCAAGCGGAGGCTTCGACTTCATGACCTACACGGACCGCCAGTGTCCCCTTCGCCTGCTGGAATGGGACTACGGGTGAGCCGACCGAAACTACTTCGATGTAGTGCAGCCGGTTGCGGCTGCTACAGGAGCGGAGACAGCAGCGGAGTATCTGACACAGAGCGCAGAGATCTGGCCCGCGGGGGTGGCCTACACACACCCGACGATGGGCTACCAGACGGTCAACCTCGGGTTCGGAGTGGAGTTCATGGCCGGCGCGCTCCTGCCCGCGCGGGTGTACACGTCGGGCGCTGCGGACCGCGTCGATTTCATGGCCAACATCATGGAGTACTTCGGGAAGTCGCCGACGTCGACGCCAACCGGAGTCGAGGACGAGCCTGAGCTCGCGAACCGCCTTGGCCACGCTCGGCCCAACCCGTTCAATCCCGTGACGACCATCGACTTCAGCTTGGCAACCGACGGCCGCGCGACCATCCGCGTCTTCGACGCTTCGGGGCGCGTGGTTCGGACCCTCATAGACTCGCCGGTCGATGCCGGCCCGCATACGGTTGTGTGGGACGGCACGACGGACGCCGGCCGGCGTGCGGCCAGCGGTGTCTACTTCTTGAAGATGGAGGCCGCCGGCCAAATGGGCGCCTTCCGCGCGAACAAGAAGCTCGTGCTGCTGAAATGAGGTGATCGAATGGAATCGTGCTGCAGTCGAGATAGCCTCCCATCGCACACGGGGCGCGCTCATCGGCGCGCAGCAGCACTTGTGGTTGTGGCCCTGCTGATGCTGCCATCCATGGCAGGGGCGAGGGCCGAAGCAGGGCCCGCGACGGCGTGGCACGGCGGGGCGACGACGAGCGATGCACGGACAGAGACCCTCTGGTTCTTCGACGCCGACTTCGAGGACCTCACCGGAGACAACGCCGGCTGGCAGAGCTTCGATCTGACAGGAAGCAACGTCGGCGGGGACTACTGGCACAAGGACACGATCCGCATCAACGGGTTCACGCACCTCGGGGACAGCACGTGGTGGTGCGGGAGGTACCACAACTGGTGGCGACAGGACCGCGGGTACGGGAACAACTGGGCCCAGTGGCTCTATCGCGAGCTGCCGCTCTCAGACTGGAGTGACACGGACGATACCGTGACGCTCGAGTGGGACCAGCGCTTCGCAATGGAGAACGACTACGACTACGGATACGTAGACTTCTCCTACGATACCGGGGCTTCCTGGACAACGCTCGGCGTTTACGCGAACAACGGATTCACCGGCACTCCGGGTAGACCGGTGGACTGGGACAGCGTCATGCATGGACATCCCTCCATAGACCTCAGCGAGTTCGCGGGGCTGGACATACTCGTGAGATACAGATTCGAGTCCGACTGGGCCTATTCCTCTCAGGACCAGTACAACAACGCGTCCAACTCCGTGCTCGATGGCGCGTGGCAGCTGGACAACTTCGATCTCAAAGTGAACGATGTCACTGTCTGGTCGGACGACTGCGAATCCCCGGGAGAGAACAGCTGGATTCACCACCACGCGCCGATCGTGGGTGAGCTGGGGGTTCGGTTCGAGCGCACCTTCGAGCCGGACACGCACCGGGGCTACAGCTGCGACCCCGGGACCGGATGGATGATGGCAGCGGTCGATTCCGTCACCGGGAGGATGGTCGACGACCAGCGCTCGTTGCTGATGACACCTCCGATCGACGTCTCCGGCCTGGACGGCGTGATCGTCCAGTGGGACATGTGGTGCGACTTCGCGTACGATTCAGAGGATCGCCTCTGGTGGGGTGTAGCGAAGAGCGACACGTGCTCCGGCCTCGATCACTCAGCGATCTTCGTTCGCCCCGGGAACACATACAACTGGTATCTGTCGGTCGGCGGCCATCTGGAAGAACCGGGCTGGGCGACGATCACGTACGATCTGTGGAGCGAGTATACGTCACGGGGATGCCTGGCTCTCGGGTGGTCGCTCTGGGGCTACGATCCGGTGCCTCCGGACGTCCACACGCCCGGGGTCTTCCTCGAGCGTGTGCGACTCGGGGCGAGGACGGGCAATCCACCGACCCTCTGGCGCTTGGATCCTGCCGAACTGTGGCCCGACTGTTTCTCGGTCGACTACGTGGCATCGTGGAATCTCTTCATGAAGGTCACGGACGGCGACGGGCTACAGTCTGTGCGTTGCGTCGCCTCGGCCGACTCCGGACAGACCTGGCACTCGCACGACCTTGTCGACGGTGGCAACAACGACTGGCGCTGCTACCCGCCGCCCGACCTCCTGGCGCCCGCAACAGAGATCATCTACTACTTCGAGGCGACAGACAGCCTGGGCAACACCTCGGTGTATCCCGAGCGCGCGCCCGACGAGCACTTCGAGTTCACCATTCTGCCGATCCACGGGAGCGAGGCCGACCCCGGGATTCTCGTGGTCGACAAGCGGCGCGCGAAGACGCCCGGTGACAGCAGGCGATACCAGCGGGAGTCCGAGTACTACCTGATGGAGGCTCTCGACATACTCGGCTTCGAGTACGACGTCTACGATGCCACGGGAGGCCATGACATCTGTGGCTGGGATGCGGCCTACGGTCCTTTCCACGACGAAGCGTACCTGTGTTACGACACGCACATCTGGCTCACGGGTGACATGATCAGATGGACGCTCCAGGGCTCGCACGACCAGAGGAACCTCATTGACTGGCTCTCCGCCTCGACCCCGGAATCGACCCATCGTCTGTTCCTCTATGGAAACAACATCGGATGGGACCTCATCGAGAAGGGGAACGAACGCTACGGCTTCTTCACGGACTGGCTCGGCGCGAGCTACGAGGACTACCACGCGGGCGCATACTCCCGGTTCGACGTGCCGGACACGACGATTCGTGTGCGCGACGCGGGGCTCGGCCTCATGACTCACGACGACGGGGAGTGCAGGCTCCGGTGCGGGTGCCCGGACCTGCAGTACCTCGATGTGGTCTCGCCCGCGCCCGGTGCCGGCGCCCAGCTTGCGCTCGAGTACGTCAACGGTCTGGGGGAGGTGAGGCCCGCCGGGGTCGTCAAGGTCGACAGCCTCACCGGCTACCGCGTCGTCTACCTGCCGTTCGGCATCGAGCTGATGCACGACGGTCTCGACGGTACGGGTCACTACGAGAACGGCATCGCGGATCGGGTTGATCTCGTGGGCAACATCATGGAGTTCCTGGGCGAGAGCCCGACGGGGCCGGGGACGGGGGCCGAAGAGGGGACGGCCTTCGTCACGCGCCTCGACCACGCCCGCCCCAACCCGTTCAATCCCTCGACGGCGATCGAGTACGGCGTCGCCGCACCGGGCCGCGTGACTCTGCATGTCTACGACCTCACCGGGCGCGTTGTGCGGACTCTCGTCGACCGTGACATTGAACCGGGCGAGCACAAGATAGTCTGGGACGGCACCACCGATGCCGGCCAGCGAGCCGCGAGCGGCGTCTACTTCGTCCGGATGGAGGCCGCCGGCCAAATGGGCGCCTTCCGCGCGAACAAGAAGCTCGTGCTGCTGAAGTAGAGGCACGCGCAGCACTGCATCCAAACTCCGCCGAAGTCAGGGAGGCTGGCATCCTCTCGTGGAGGCAGTCATGGTAGCGCCTGAAGCACCTTCAATCCGCCATGGTGCCGCCGAGCCACGGATCCTCCGGAGGAGCGTAGTCTGCGCTCTCCTTATTGTTCTGGTCGCAACAGCGCATGCGTTCCCGGCACTCGCAACGCCCGGCCGCACGGTCGCGGACTCGCACGCCCCGGCAGAACTCCAGAACAACCCCAGAGCCCAGCATCCTGCCGACGTCTTCGGCATCCGGGGCGACGTCGCCGGGCTCCTCGACCGCGGCTTCCGGTCCGGAACAATGGAGACTCTTTGGATCTTCGACGCCGACTTCGAGGATCTCACGGGCGACAACGCCGGCTGGACGTCGCTCGACATGAGCGGTACGCTCGAGCAGGTCAACTACTGGCACAAGGACACGGTCCGCACGGGCGGCTTCCCGCACCTCGGCGACGGCACGTGGTGGTGCGGCACCTACGACGACTGTTGGAGACAGCCACGCGGCTACGGGAACGACTGGCTCTGCCATCTCCAGAGGGAGTTCCCGCTTGCGGCGTGGAGTGTCGCAGGCGATATGGTCACGTTGGAATGGGACCAGCGGCTCGCCATCGAGAACAACTACGACTACGGTTACGTCGACGTATCATCCGATGGCGGCTCGACGTGGGTGGCGCTCGCATCGTTCGACAATCCAGGATTCGCGGGCACTCCGGGCTGGAGCACTGACTGGGACGACGAGACGTACGGCCACTGGTCGCTCGACTTGAGCGCGTACGCCGGAGCGGACGTCGAGCTTCGCTTCAGACTCGATTCGGACGGGGCGAACTCCTCGCAGGACACACACGACAGCCCTCCCATGCATCCCTTCCTCGACGGCGCCTGGCAGCTCGACAACTTCGCGCTCTCCGTCAACGACACCGTGCGTTGGTACGACGACTGCGAGTCGCCCGGCAGCAACGGGTGGTCTCACGAGGACATCCCGGCTTCCGGGCAGACCGGCGTCATCTTCAGAAGGACATACTGCCCGGAGACATTCCGTACCCCCAACTGCGACAACGTGCTCAGAGGCTGGTGGATGGCAGCGGTGGATACGGTCACCGGCAGGATGGTCGACGGGCAGGACTCCTGGCTCATCAGTCCGCCGATTGATGTCTCAGGCGCGGATGACCTGGTCGGTCAGTGGGATTTCTGGGTGGACTGCTACGGGACCACCGGGGATGTGTACAACCTATGGCTTGCCGCTAGTGACCGGGGGGAGTGCGTTCGCGAGCTCTTCGAGTTCGAGGATGAGTCGCCGGGCTCGTGGTACATCAGCCCCTACCGCGGCACATGGAGCGACGACTGGGACAGGTTCGCGGGCGAGGGATGGATTGCCATCGGCTGGCAGCTCTACAACAGCTCCTCGGCCTCCGGGCCCCACATGGCCGGCTTCGTGCTTAACAGGCAGCGTGTCGGCATCCCTGTCGGCGAGCCCGGCACGGCCTGGCAGTACTTCACGTGGGACCGCTTCAACGACTGGTTCGTCGAGCAGATGGCCGGTGCCTTTGAGGACTCAGCGATCATCGAAGTCCAGGACGATGACGGCATCGTCAGTGTGAACCTCATCGCGACGAACGGGATCACGACGACGTCGTACCCCTGTAGCCGGCTGGATTCCGGATACTGCGACTGGAGCGCGCCACCGCCGACAGTGGAGATCATTCCCGGCGTCGAGATCCACTACTACTTCGAGGCAACGGACGGGGTCGGGAACACCAGCACCCATCCGAGGAATGCTCCCGAGGCGTACTACGAGTTCTCCATACTGCCTATCGTCGGAAGCGTAGCGGACCCGGCACTCCTTCTTGTTGACAAGCACGGCAGGACGACTCCCGGGCAGGACCGCCGGTATCGCCACACAAGCGAGCAGTACTACCGGGAGGCGCTTGACATCCTCGGGTTCGTGTACGACGTCTTCGACGTCGAGGTGCCTTCGGGGAGCATGCAGTCGAACGGTCCCGACAGCGCGGGGATGAAGTACTACGACACGCAGATCTGGTTCACGAACGAGTTCGACACCTACACGATCCGCGAGTTCGATCAGCGGAACCTCATTGCGTGGCTCGGCGAATCCGCTTCTGGGAAGGAACGGAACCTGTTGCTGACGGGTAACGACATCGGCTGCGAGCTCATTGGCAACCACCAGGATACGATCGGCTTCTACACGGAGTGGCTTGCCTCCGAGTACTTGGGGAACGACGCCGCGACCTACATGGACACTATGCCGGTGCTGCGCGACGCCGGCGGCGGGTTCAACTTCATGACATTCGACGACCGCGAGTGCCACCTCTGGGATGCCCTGTGCATCGGGCCTCACTACTTCGACGTGGTGCAGCCGGATTCGGCCGCTGCTGGAGCAGAGCTCGTAGCCGAGTATGTGACCGCCGACATGGCCGTATGGCCGAGTGGGGTCGCGTACACACATCCGAGCATGGGTTATCAGACGGTCAACCTCGGGTTCGGTATCGAGTTCATGATCGGCAACCTCCTCCCGAACGGCCACTACACGTCGGGCGCTGCGGACCGCGTCGATTTCATGGCGAACATCATGGAGTACTTCGGGAAGGCGCCGACGGCGACGCCGACCGGAGTCGAGGACGAGCCTGAGTTCGCGAACCGCCTTGGCCACGCTCGACCCAACCCGTTCAATCCTGTGACGACCATCGACTTCAGCTTGGCAACCGACGGCCGCGCGACCATCCGCGTCTTCGACGCTTCGGGGCGCGTGGTTCGGACTCTCGTCGACCGTGACGTTGAGGCGGGTGAGCACAAGGTGGTCTGGGACGGCACGACGGACGCCGGCCGGCGTGCGGCCAGCGGTGTCTACTTCTTGAAGATGGAGGCCGCCGGCCAAATGGACGCCTTCCGCGCGAACAAGAAGCTCGTGCTGCTGAAGTAGACGCCGGACAGCGGCCAGCGCAGGAGTCGGGAGCCAGGCGGCGCAGGTCGCGGAGGCTCCTGCCGTCGAAAGCCCGAGTCCCGCGGCCCCAACTCTGCTAGAATGAGAGGGAGTCCCTCATCGGGACTCCCTCTTCGCATACTGGTAGGCAAGAGCCCTCGGGAGGCTGTCATGAACACGGACCCCAACCGCACAGAGCTAGAGCGCTGGATCCTCTCCAACCTGACACCTCAACCCTCGACGACCGCCGAGCTCATCTACGAGCGGATGGAGTCGCAGTCGGATCGCTGCCTTCCCGTTCTGTACAAGCCGCTCGATTATACGAAGCGTTCGCACTGGCGCGACGAGGCAATCGTTGGCGCATTCGCGCACGCGCTGGGCGACGCGAGCATCATCCTGGACGTGGGACCCGGCGATGGGTGGCCGGCCCTCCGAATCGCGGACCGGTTCAAGAAGATTATCGGCATCGACCCGTCGCCGCGACGAGTCCGCGTCCAGCGCGAGAACGCAGAGAAACTTGGCATTACCAACGTCGAGTTCCAGGAGATGAACGTCGTGTCTATGACGTTCAAGGACGGGAGCTTCGGCGGCGCCACGGCTGCGTCGTCGATAGAGCAGAGCGGCGACCCTGGGCAGGCTCTCCGGGAGGTCTTCCGCGTGCTCGAGCCCGGTGGAGCGCTCGCCATGGTGTTCGAGAACTACGAGACCCGCCTCGGAGAGAGCAAGGGCGACGAGAGACTGTGGGGAGAGCTGTCCGAGGACGAGGCCGTCGTGTTCTATCAGTGCAGGCGCAAGTCGCCTCCCCGCGAGACGCGGTACGCTCTCTTCATGGATGCCGACCGGCTGAACGCCGAGCCCGAGCTCCGCGAACGGGTGAAGGGTCTGACCGAGGAGCCGGTGGAGCTACCGAGCGCGATCGGCGTCGGCAAGGCATCGACGCCCCCCGCC
>JAUWLR010000230.1 GCA_030613615.1 Candidatus Eiseniibacteriota bacterium | reverse complement strand
ACGTCTGAGCCCAGGGCGCCGGGGAAATTGACTCGCGGGTTCCGGGCGGGCGACCTGGTCGAGGTCCTCTCGATCGATGACGTGCGCGCCACGCTCGACAAGAGCGGGAAGCACAACGGGCTCAAGTTCCTGAAGCCGATGGCGGAGTACTGCGGGCGCAGGTTCCGGGTGCTCAAGCCCGTCCGCCGGATACTCGACGAGCACAACCACGTTATGCAGAAGACGAAGAACACCGTCATACTCGAGGGCGGCATCTGCCACGGGCAGGGCATCTACGGCCGGGAGGGCTGCGACCGCAGCTGCTTCTTCTTCTGGAAGGAAGCGTGGCTTCGGAAGGTCGACGAGTGAGACGTGCCTGAGCGTGGCTGAAAGGGCCGGCCGCCTTCCCGCGATCAAGGCAGCAACAACGAGCGGCCCGGGTCAGGAGACCCGGGCCGTTGGCGTTGCATCTGCACTGACGCAACGCATCACTCCACAACGGTGATGGCCTTGGCGCTCTCCCACAGGCCGTGGATGTTGCAGTAGGCCGCGGCGTAGAACACACCCGGAACCCCCGTCCGGACATCGACGGACACCTTGGGGTCCGTGTAGAGCGTGCTGGTGTCGGCTCCGAGAACCGATTCCCCGTGAGCGCTGAACTCGAAGCTCGCGACCTCGTAGGGCAGCGTTGAATCGGCGGGGATGAAGTAGAGGCGGATCCAGCGGATGTGGTGCGTCGCCGTGTTCGGGTGCCCCGCCTCCTTGCCGAGCGTGACGGTGACGGTCGTCGGCTCACCGGCCTTGAACTCGACCGGGCAATCGATGACCGGGACGTGCTTCTCGCTGCGCCAGTCCCCGGTCCTGTAGAGGGACATGATACCGGCCGACGCGTCCGAGCTAGCGATGGGCGCTACGGCCGCAGCGATGGCGACCACCATCAGGGCCACGATGTAGCGAGAGCCTCTCAGCATTCTTCGTACCTCCTGCAGATGTGACAGGTCAGCGGCCGGCCGACCTGTGCGTTGTGAGATTCCGTCGTTCGGTGCGCGGTCCCAAGCACGGGATTCGCGGGTGACGGCTCGAATCTGAACAGCCGGGCGCGAGCTGTCAACCACTTTCGCTGATGACACTCGAACGCCTCGGGGCATGCGTCTTGACTCCGCCGCTGAGCGCGTGCTACTCATAGTGAAGCGCGTGCGGCTGATGCAGGGAACGCACGCTTCTGACGAGGAACGCGCGCGGCTGACGGGGGAACGCGCGCAACCGTATGGCAACGGAGACGCCCTTGATGGCTCACGCGAGGAGCGGGCAGAAGAAGCACAAGAAGACGGAAAAGTCCCGGCGGCCTGCGTCCCGCAGGTCCCGGACGCCCCGGGGGCAGCCGAGCCCCGGGATTCCCAGGGATGTGCTTCTGGCCATTCTCCTCATTGTCGCTCTTGCGGTTGTCGTCCGCGTCGCCTACATGGTCGAGGTCCACGACCATCCCCTCATGACCACAACGACCGGTGACCCCAAGGTCTACGACAGCCGGGCGCTCGAGATAGCGCGGGGGCAATGGCTCGGAGATGAGGTCTTCTTCCACAGCAGCCCCGTCTACCCATACATCCTCGGCGTCACATACAAGTTCTTCGGCCACAGCTACGCCGCGGTGTGGGTGATCCAGTCGCTCTTCGGGATCGGAAGCTGCCTCCTCATCTTCTCCATTGCGCTCAGGCTCTTCGGGAAACGGGAGGGACTCGTGGCGGGCGTCATCGCCGCCCTCTACGTTCCGTTCGTCTTCTTCGACTTCGAAATACTGATGATCACGTACGTCCTCTTCTTCACGCTGCTTGCGATGAGATCCCTCATCGCGTACCGAGACAACCCGACCGCGTGGCTCGCCCTTGCCTCGGGCGCCGCCGTCGGTGTGAGCGCGCTCGGGAAGCCGAACATCCTTCTGTTCGTGCCTGCAGCGCTCTTCTGGATGTGGTGGGTTTTCCGGGGGACGGAGAGGGCGAAGCGCGCGTGGCAGGGAGTGGTGCTCCTTGTCGCCGGCACGGCAGTCGTCGTGCTCCCGATGACGATAAGCAACTACGTCATTGCCGGTGACTTCGTTCTTACCTCGAGCAACGGCGGCATCAACTTCTGGATAGGGAACAACGAGCAGGCCGACGGCACGTTCCTGGTCCCGGCCGACATGCGCGCGGATCTCTACGGTGGCTCGAAGCTGGCCGCGGAGCAGGCGCTCGGGCACACCCTCAGTCCGTCGGAGGTGTCGTCCTACTGGTTCGGGAAGGGACTCGAGTTCGTCAAGGTGCATCCGGGACAGGACCTCAAGCTCCTGGGCAGGAAGGTGCTGTTGTTCTGGAACGCGTACGAGATCCCCAACCACTACGACCTGAACTACTTAAGGACCGTATCGAAGACGCTGCGCTTCGACCCGTTCGTATTCGGTTGGGTGATACCGTTCGGCTTCCTGGGTATCTACGCATCCCGCAAGAGCTGGCGGAAGCACTTCCTCCTCTATCTCTTCGCCGGCGCGTATCTGGTCTCGCTCCTGCCGTTCTTCGTCACCTCGCGGTATCGGCTGCCCGTGGTGCCGGTGATGATCATCTTCTGCGCCAGCGGTGTCCTGTGGTTGTGGGAGCGTGTGAGGGCGCGGGA
>JAUWLR010000171.1 GCA_030613615.1 Candidatus Eiseniibacteriota bacterium | reverse complement strand
CCAGCCCGTACGCGTAGCTGGCCCGCTCGGTCTCACTGTCGAGTGACGTCTTCCGCGCCTCGCCTCCGCCTCCGCAGGAGACGCACGTCAGCGCCAGGGCGAGCAGAGCTGCAATCGCCAGAAACTTCTTCACACTCACGTCCTTTCCCATGCCAATGACCCACGGGGGATCTTCAACACGTGCAATGCCCGTTGCCGGGCAACTCTCGCGCGGAGCATTCGCCCCGGCGCGCATAGACAGGAGCCGCAGGCTTAAGAGACGCCGCCGGTCCCCTTCATGAACTGAACACGCTCGTAGGCCGCGGGGTCCTCGCTCTCGTCCTGGCTCATCTTCCCTCTGAACTCATCGAGCGACGAGTACCCGTGCCTGTCCATCCAGTCCGTCAACTCACTCAGTATGTCCGTAAGATGCCCCACCCCATTCAGGTAGAGCGTGGAGCAGACCTGCACCGCGGTGGCGCCGGCCAGGAGCTGCTTGACGACACCCGCGCCGTCGTGCACGCCGGTGGTCGCCGCGATGTCGCACTCCACCTGGCCCGACAGGATGGAGACCCAACGGAGCGGCCGTGCTATCTCCTCGGGGCTGCTCGTGTAGGACGCGGGCACGAGCTTGAGACCATCGATGTCGAAGTCGAAGCGGTAGAACCTGTTGAACAGCACGAGCGCGTCGAGCGTGGTCGCGGAGAGCTGCACGGCCGTCCTCGACAGGCTCGAGAAGGACGGTCCGATCTTGAGCGCGAGCGGCAGCGACGACGCGCTCTTCACCGCCTCAATGACGTCGAAGTAGACCTGCTCGTTCTCCCGCCCGTCGCGCTTCGGGTCCGACGGCAGGACGTAGACGTTGAGCTCGAGCCCGTCCGCGCCCGCCAGCTCGACCTTGTGCGCGAACTCGGTCCACGCGCCGGCCGACACGCAGTGCACGCTCGCGATGACCGGGATGTCCACCGCGTCCTTGACGCCCTTGATGAGATCAACGTACGCCTCCGCCGCGTGGTGACGCCCGTACTCCCGGATGTACTGCTCGGCCTCCGGGTGCCAGTACGACGACCCGCTCGCCTCCCTGATGCTCTCGACCGCGGCAGTGATCTGCTCCTCGAAGATAGACTTGAGCACCACCGCCCCCGCCCCCGCCGCCTCGCACTCCTTCACCTTATCCACCGTGGCCGTCAGGCCGGAGCTTCCGGCGATGACCGGGTTCTTGAGGTCGAGCCCCATGTACTTAGTCGTCAGGTCCGCCATGAGTTTCTCCTGTTCGCGTCAGGTCGGTGCGGGGCCGCCGAGCGGCGCCTCACCGCCCTCCGCCACCCCTACCACCCGTTCCTGTGCACTCGCTCCCCGTCGTACTGCGTCCGCGGCTCTTTCTCCTCCGCCGGGTGCCCTATCGAGAGCACGGCGATCGGCACGACGGGCTCCGGGATGCCAAGTATCTCGCGCACCGGCCCGACCCTCTCCGGGTTCGGGTGGCACCCGAGCCAGACACCGCCCAGGCCCAGCATCGAGACCGCTACCAGCAGGTTCTCCAGGGCCGCGATGGAATCCTGGTCCCAGTACCTTTCCGATATCGCGGGATCGCCGCAGACCACGACGGCCAGGGGCGCTTCCTTCAGCATCCCCCAGGACTTCGTGGTGGCGCCCAGACGGTCCAGCCTCTCCCGCTCGGAGACCACTACGAAGTGCCAGGGCTTGCGGTTCATGCCCGACGGAGCCGACATCGCGGCCTCCAGCATCGCCGTGATGTGCTCCTCGGACACGGGCTCGTCCGTGTATTTCCTGATGCTCCTTCTCGCCAGAATCGCGTCTATCATGTCCGTGGTCCCCGCTGGACTGCTGGTCCTCGGGACTCCGCCGCCGTGGCGGACCCGTTCACCTCGTCCGGCCGCTCGTCCTCGAAGGTCTGGAACTTCGCGTCGCCCCACAACCGTTCCAGCTGGTAGTAGTCGCGCGTTTCCACGTCGAACACGTGCACGACGACATCGACGCAGTCCAGGAGTATCCAGCGCTTCCCCTCGTAGCCCTCAACGTGCCAGATCTTCTCGCCCTCGTCGCTCAGGCCGTCCTTGATGGCGCTGGCGATCGCCGCGACCTGGATCCCGCTGGTTCCGTTGCAGATGACGAAGAAATCACACGTCGAGGTCAGCCCTCTCAGGTCCATCGAAATCACGTTCTCGGCCTTCTTGGTGAGTGCGAGCTCCGCGGTCCGCACCGCGAGCTTCTGTGATGTCATGGCCAAACGCTATCCTCCGAACTTCACTACCTCAATGCGAGGGGAAGCCTCGGCCTCCTCCTCACTGAGCACTCTCATCACCGTGGCATGCCTGCGCTCCGTCTTCCGGACCTTCAGGTCGAACAGCCACACGGCCAGGAACGACACGACGAGGAAGGCGACCGCGAGCGCGATGGGCAGAACCGACTCCTCGGACCCGTCTGAGATGGCGCTTCCGACCACGAAACCGAGGATGGTCATGAGCACCGGCAGCATGTAGAGCGAAAAAGCCGCTACCAGGACCTTGCCCGCGCTTATCTCGATCTCGACGGTGTCACCCGGGCCCGCCCCGGCCTCGTTCCTGGCCAGAAGCAGGACCTCCTTGCCGTCGCTCGAAGCCATGCAGAGACCGCACTTGCTGCACGACCCGGACTTCCCCATGGCGACAACCGCAGCATCGTCATTCACCGAAATGACGCGACCGACCTCTGTCACGGCAGTTCTCCTTATGAACCGAAGGTCTTTGGGCAGCGAACGTCCCGTCAGAACGTCCCGTCAGGTCCGAACGTTCATTATCGCCTGATGAGCCCCAGTTTCTCAAGGGCGAAGAGCGCGATCAGCCCAGTGGCCAGCCCCGTTGCGGCCGAGACCAGAAGCGCCATCGGCAGGAGCCTCAGGGCCGGTCCGGGGCCCGTGTAGAACCAGGATAAGATGCCAAGCTGCGCCAGGTTGTGCAGGACGGCGCCCACGACGCTCACGCCGACCACCGAGAGCGGCGGAAGAGCGAACCGCACGGCCAGCCCCATCCCGACCACGCCCGCCACTCCCCCGGCCATCGCCAGGCCGAATCCCGGCCCGAGGAACGTCCCGACCACAAGTGACGCGACGATGACGCGCAGGACCGTGATGGCGAGCGCGTCCGCGAAACCCAGAGTGATGAGCGCGATCAAGGTCGCGATGTTCGCGAGCCCGATCCGCAGGAACGGGAACGGCGACGGAAACGCGCTCTCGACCGCGTAGAGCGCCAGCGCGATCCCCAGGAGCATCCCGAGCCGCGCCACGCGTCCCGCGGCGGTGTGGCCGGTCGAACCTCGCTCCACCGCGCGACCTGCCGCCTTCGTGTTCGCCGCGTCGCCCATGCGCTACCTCGTCACCGCGTCGGTCGGGGTCGGCCCGTCGCCCACTATGGTCACGACCACTCTGTTGGGAACACACACGACGGCGCGTCCCGGCGTCCGCACCGCGCCCATCCTCACGCAGAGCTCGTGCGGGCACGGGGAGCTGAGCACCCTGGCCTCGCCGTCCGCGACTCCAACCACGGTAGTGCCGAGCGGTCCCTCAACCTCGACTATAGTGTCGGAACCGAGCGGCGCAAGGTACTCGAACCCGCCGTCGCCGGTGATCCTGACCGTGGTCCCGTCCACCCGCCCGCCGCCCGTGGCGAACAGCACGAGCGCCGCGCCCACGAGCACGTACAGGACGAGCCTGTCGGCAAACGTCAGGAGTGTGCGGTCGCCGGCCATCAGTCGTCGCACCACAGGAAGTCGGCGGGCCGCCCGCAGCCGCTGCAGCACCCACCATCGATCCCGACGACCTCCGTCTGGTAGCCCGTTCGTCTGACCAGCAGGCGGCCGTCGTCCGGGCAGTACGTGTTTGCATCATCCTCAACCCGGACGTTCCCCAGGTAGACGTACTGAAGCCGCTCCTGCGCGATCTCCTTTGCCCGCACGAGAGTCGACACCGGCGTCGCCGGGATGTCCATCTTGTACGTCGGGAAATACCGTGAGAAGTGGAGCGGGATCGACGGGTTGACGTCGGCGACGAAGGCCGTGAGCTCCCGGAGATCCTCGTCGGAGTCGTTCAGGCCGGGGATTATCAGGTTGGTCACCTCGACGAAGCACGCCTCGGCGGCCAGCCGGATGGTCCTTTTCGCGGCCTCCGCCCCCTTGCTGTGACAGTGGTCGCGGTAGAACGACTCCTTCATCGACTTGAGGTCTATGTTCATCGCATCGATCAGCGGAAGGAGCTCCCGCAGAGGCGCCTCGTTCAGAACGCCGTTCGTCACCAGGATGTTCTTGAGGCCGCTCTCTCTCACGAGCGTGCCCGCCTGCACCAGGTACTCGAACCAGACGAGCGGCTCTGTGTAGGTGTAGGCGACTCCGAACGAGCGCGACTCCAGGGCGAGCTTCACGAGCTCGGCGGGCGGCAGCGGCGTCGTCTGAGCCTTCATCTGGGAGATCGTCCAGTTCTGGCAGAAGTCGCAGCGGAGGTTGCAGCCGTTGCACGCTATCGAGAGGACCGACAGTCCCGGGCACACGTGGTAGAGCGGCTTCTTCTCGATGGGGTCCATCGCGA
>JAUWLR010000103.1 GCA_030613615.1 Candidatus Eiseniibacteriota bacterium | reverse complement strand
TACTCCCTCTCACTCACGGAGCTCAGTGAGGTTGAGGACCTCATCCGACTCCGCCTGGCGGCGTGTCACGCGGGAATGGGCGAGCCCGGTCTCGCGATGGAGGAGCTTCGCACCGTCATCGACGACGGTGCAGACACCCCGTTCGACCTGCCCGCCATCCTCGAACTCGCGGGCCTCTACGAAGAGACGGACGACTACGACATGGCGCTTCAGTGGTACCGGCTTCTCCTCGCAGAGGCCGAGAGCTACGACGAGCGCGCACTTGCGCACTACAGGATAGGCCGCGCCTACGAGAAGAGAGGCGACGAGGACGCGGCCAGTCGGAGCTACGCGACCGCGGTCGACGATTTCGCCAGATCTCGACACTCCCACGACGCGCTCAAGAGAGGGCGCAGGATTTCGCGGGCGTTCACGGACAGGTACCATCAGGGGTTGGTTCTCTACAACCGCAAGCTCTACAAGGACTCCGCTGAGTTCTTCACCCACTATATCCGCCACGACGAGCGAAAGGAGTTCGAGCACGAAGCGAGCTACTTCCTGGGACGAAGCCACCAGCGCCTCGGGAACTTCAGAACGGCGACCAGGGCGTACGAGGACGCGACGGAGTTCGGACCCGATGCCGAGTACTATGACCTGGCGTGGTCGAAGCTCGCCTACTGCCGCCGCGCGAGCGGCAGGCTGAAGGAGAGCCTGGCTACCTACGAGCGCTTCGCAGTGGAGCACCCTGTCAGAGAGGCCGCTCCTGAGCTGCTCTGGGAGAAGGCCAGGCTTCTGGAAGAGACGGGGAAGTGGGAGGAGGCGGGCGCCGAGTTTCGCCGCATCGTGGGCGCTTACTCGACGTCTGCGCGGGCTGGCGACGCGCTCTTCCGGGCGGGGTTGTGCCTCTACAAGCAGGAGGACTACTCCGGGGCGGCGGTGGTGTTCGCGGACATCTTCGCCGCAGCATCTGGTGAGGATGAGGCCCGCGCTCTCTTCTGGTCGGGCAAGTGCAGAGAGCACCTCTCCGGGGCGGACGATGCCGTCGCGACCTACGTCGAGGCAGTGGAGGCTGCGAGGGATTCCTACTACGGGGCGCGGGCGCGCGCGCGGCTCCGAGAGCTTGGGCACGGCGCGAGGGCGGCGAGCGGCGGACCTGCGCGCTCAGGAGCGACCTCCCGCTACGCGCGTCCGGCGATGTGGGGAGGCGAGGCGCTGGACTTCGCCGCATGGCTGGCGGAGTGGTACGACGAGGTCTACTTCCCCGTGGGCAGGGCGGCGCTCAGGCAGAGCATCTACAGTGAACCGTCCTTCAGACGGGCCGACGCGCTTCGGGCCCTCCACATGCGAAGCGCGGCCCTGACTGAGTTGGCGCATCTCGAGGACGTGGTCGGCAGGGACCCGCGCGCTCTTGACATCCTCATCGACTACTGTGAGCGTGTCGGCCTGCACAAGCACGCAATCCTACTGTCGGAGAGAATCCTGGCCATGTCCCCGGCCGAGGAGTTGAGCGACGCGCCGATCTATCTGCGGAAGCGCATATGTCCGACACACTTCCGGCGCATCGTCGAGCGCGAGTGCGCCGAGAGGGGCATCGATCCCCACATCGCGTACTCGCTGATACGGCAAGAGAGCCTGTTCGAGCCCGGCGCCGTCTCGTGGGTCGGCGCCCTCGGGCTCTCGCAGATCATGCCCGCCACGGGCAAGTGGGTTGCGAGGAGGCTCGGGCACCGCGGGTTCAGAACGGCCCATCTGTTTGATCCTGAGACGAACATCCGCTTCGGGACAGAGTATCTCTCCGTACAGCTCGACGAGTCCGACGGTGATGTCGTGAGGGCGCTGGCGGCCTACAACGGTGGGCCCGACTCGTCCGAGAGGTGGTGGGGGTACGGGGGCGAGCGCGACAGCGATGTGTTCGTCGAGGACATCGGGTACTCGCAGACCATCGACTACGTCAGGCGCGTGTTCCTCTACTCGGAGGTCTATCGCGAGCTCTACGGGGGCAGGGCGCCCTAGCGGTGGGTCACGAGAACGTAGGCCCAGTTGGCGAGCGCCACGGCCACGAGAAGCGCCCAGGCGCCCCGCCGTTCCGCCGGTGACATCGAGATTCGGACGGCGAACCCGCCCACCAGATTGGCCACCCACAACCCGGCGAACAGCGGCGCGGCTACGAGAAAGAAGAGCGTGTCGAAGGGATTGATGGCGAGCGCACGGCTTAGGTCGCCGCGCATCAGCGAGTGAGCGGCCCTCGTCAGGCCGCACGTGGGACAGGGAAGCCCCGTCACCGCCCTGAACGGGCAGACGACAGGGCCGTCTTCTATTCCGGGCAGCGCGGCCGCCACGATGCCGAGCGCGAGCAGCAGGGCTCCCGCCAGGATCGCCGCGCGCGGCATCGGGAACGCGGGCTGTCCTCTGACGAACGTCAGCCTCAACGCTCCGCGCCTAGGCGCCCACGGCTCCGAGCACGCCGGACAGGCCGACGACGAAGATCGTCCAGAAGATCCCGAGGATCGCCAGGACCACACCGACGATCCCGCAGATCATCCCGGCCTTCGTCAGCGAGTAGCCGCTCTTGTCCCTGATTCCGGCGTCCATCTCCTTGAGGTCGCTCGAGCCCATCACCCAGGCGATGATGCCGGTGATGAAGCAGACCACGATGCTGATGATACCCAGCGCGAGGATCGCCCCTCCGCGATGCGGCTTCATCGGGGACGTTCCGGAAGCTGGCTGGACTTCGCCCTGCGGAGTCACCTGGGGTGCGTCCTGCATCTTGCCCTCCTTGGCTGTGGCGCGCCTGAGGAATGACCACCTGTGAACACCGACTACGACACGACCACTCTCTCTGTCAACAGGAAACCGGTACGCAATACGCGACCCCCGTCTGTGGGAGCCGCGCGGAACCTACAGAGACCATTCGCCATTCCGGCCGTGCCGCGGCGTCCAACACCTGTGCCTAGGCGTCGGACGAACCCTCGGCCTGCTTCTTCCGGTAGTCCTCGATAGCCTTGTGAAGCGCGTCGGCCGCAAGGTTCGAGCAGTGCATTTTCTGTTTCGGAAGACCGTCCAGCTCGTCCGCGACGTCCTGTCGCGAGATGTGGAGGGCCTCGTCGAGGGTCTTGCCCTTGGCAAGTTCCGTGACCATGCTGCTGGTGGCGATGGCAGAGCCGCACCCGAAGGTCTTGAACTTGATGTCGGTGATGCGGTCGTCCTCGACCCGGATGTGGATCTCCATGAGGTCGCCACACACGGGGTTACCCTCGACCCCGACGCCGTCCGGGTTCTCCAGCTCGCCCACGTTGCGCGGGTTTCTGAAGTGCTCCAGGACCTTCTCACTGTATACTGGTGCCATCTGTAGCTACTCCCTTTCCGCTCGACTATTCAAATATGATAGTATTCCGGGCGCTTCGGGTCAAGAGAAGGTAGTCTACGCGACTCCGCTTACACACGGAGATTCATGTGCACAAGGTACACCGACACGCTATCTGCTTCATCGGCGTCCTGGCCGCGGCCCTCTGCGCGCCCCTCGGGCCTTCCGGCGCCTCGCTGGCCACAGACCGGGATGACGCTGCCGGGGCACACGTGTCTGAGGCTGTCCAGATACTGTTCGCCGTCGACCAGGAGCGTGTCGACGCGACACAGCAGGCTCTGAATCAACAAGATGTCATCAGACAGGAAGTTTCAGTCTGCATCGATCCGCGGGCCGGGTGGCTCTCTGGAGAGAGCCGGCTCTGGATAGAGTCGCCACGGGACCACGTCCTGCTGCTGCTCGACGAGGACCTCCGCGTGATCACCGTCCTCGATGCCCGCGGTGACACGCTGATGCACACGCGGGTCGGGGACGTCCTCGAAGTATTCGCTCCCGCGAGCGCTCCGACCTTCCCGCTCGAAATGAAACTGAGCTACGAAGGGCAGCTCGCGCCCGCCGATGGCGCCCTGGTGAATGACGACGTCGTCGTGCTCGGCCCAGATTTTCACTGGTACCCTGTATCGGATGCGCGAGATCCGGCCCGGCTTCGCGTGGAGGTTCGATATCCGACCGGCTACTCCAGCGTGGTCAGCGGCACCCTCGCCGGCATGGCTCCGTCGCTCGCCGGAGCTGAGACCTGCACCGAGGGAGACGTATGGGATGTGCCGACGCCCGTTACGCGCGCCGGTCTCGTCGTGGGCAGGCTCGAGAGCTCACTGACGGTAGTGGGGGACGTGTTCTTCGGGAACCACACACTCTCCGTCGACGGCGCGGCGGGATCGGGCACCGTCGGGTGGCAGGGCTCCCCGTCTTCGGTGCCATCTGAGCTGATCGAGGTTCTCCGCTTTCTCGAAACCTGCTTCGGTGCATATCCGTACGAGTGGCTCAACGTCGTCTGGCTCCCGGCCGATCCGGGCCGGCCCACGGCCGTTGTGATCGGCCCCGGGCTGGTCGTGGTCCAGAGTGGGGAGCAGCCGGGTTCTCCATTGGACATACCGCTGAGCAAGGTTGTGTCGGGACTGTCGCACAGCTGGTGGACGTTCTGGATAGACCCCGGCCAGTTCGTGTCCGCCGGTCTGGCGACGCAGGCCGAAGCGGGGTGGCTCGACGCCACTGGTGACGAGGACCGTGCGGAGCGACTGAGAGGACTGAGACGGGCGCAGTACATGAGGGCGATACGGGACTCGGGGAGGGGCGTTCCGCTGCTCGATTGCCTTGGCCCTGGCGCGTCCTCTGACGGTCGTATCTGCGGAGGCAAGGGCTCGGCGGTCTTCGAGATACTCGAGTCCGTGGTAGGACAGAGCGCGTACTGCGCGGCGCTCAGGTCGGTCGCCTCCCAGCACGGAGGGGAGTCCGTAGGCCTCCGCGAGTTTGCGGAGGCGCTCGAGGAAGAGCACGGGCACGACCTTGACTGGTTCTTCTACGAGTGGGTATCGAGAAGCGACCTGCCGTCGTATGCCATCGAATATGAAGCAACGCCCGTCGGAGACGGCACCTATATTGTGCGCGGGCTCATTCGGCAGGAGGGCGAGCCGTTCCGCACTCCGCTCCCGATAACCATCGACCTCGGAGGCTGGGCGTACGACGAGACGATAGTCATCGAGTCGTCGCACCAACCTTTCGAGATCCGGACCGACGCCGAGCCGATACATGTGACGATCGACGGACGCCGCCTGATACCCAAGGTGAACCGAACGGAGCTCGCGGGCATGCACATCGAGCTGGGAGCGAAGGCGACCGCCTCCGGTGACTGGGGCGCCGCCGTGGACGAGTTCGGCGCCGCGGCCGCCCTTGTGCCCAGCAACGCCTCCTTCGCCTACGCCTACGCCGGAGCCCTGGTGCGGCATGGCCGCCTGGCGGACGGGCTTGAGGCGATGGACAGGGCCATCGCGCTTGACCCGACCAACACCGACGTCAGGTTCGAGGCCGCCGGGCTCCATCTTCGCTCGGGCGACTTCGCCACGGCGCTCACACACCTCGACGCCTACGTAGAGGCGGTGGCGGGCGACCCGACAGGGCACATCGAGCGCGCGCGAGCGCTTGCGGAGCTCGGGCGACTGGACGAGGCCCAGAGCAGCATCGACCTGGCCAGGGAACTCCTGGCCGGCGACAAGATGGGGCTGGGTCTTGACGAAGAGATCCTCCTGGTAACGGGTCGTCTCTACGAGGTCAAGGGGGACACGGCCGCCGCCGCCCGAGCGTACGAGGCCGCACTCGCTGCGAATCCCGTATCAGACGAGGCGCGCAAGCGGCTCCGCGCCCTGAATCTCCCCGAGGCCGAATGACGGGGGGAAGACCGCACCCGCGCCCATCAGGTTGAACGGGCGGGTACGCGCGTGCTAGCATAGGTGGACGTTGCGCGGCCCGAGAGCCAACCTCACGACATCCGGAGACACCATGAGAAAGCACTTCTTCAGCGGGATACAACCGAGCGGCAGGCTCCACATCGGCAATTACTTCGGGGCCATCAAGCAGTGGATAGCCCTTCAGGATTCGTACGAGCCCGTCTTCGGCATCGTCGACTTCCACGGGATGACGGCCAGGTACGACCCCAAGGACATGCCGGTGCGCGTCCTCGATGCGGCGGCGAGCTACCTGGCTGCCGGACTTGATCCTGCGAAGTCGATCATCATGCTTCAGTCGCTGGTTCTGGAGCACCTCGAACTCGCGTGGATATTGAACTGCATCACGCCCATGGGACGGTTGTCCCGGATCCCGACCTTCAAGGACAAGGTCAGGCAGAATCCGGACAACGTCAACATGGGTCTCTTCGGTTACCCTGTTCTCATGGCCGCTGACATACTGCTGTACAAGTCCGAGATCGTCCCCGTGGGGGAGGACCAGGTGCCGCACCTCGAGTTCACCCGCGAGATTGCGCGGCGTTTCAACTCGGTATTCGGCGAGACGTTCCCGGAGCCGGCTGAGGTCCTGTCGAAGGGCGCCAAGATCGTGGGCACCGACGGCGTCAACAAGATGAGCAAGAGCCTGGACAACTGCATCTATCTCGACGACACGGACGAGGAGATCTCGAGGAAACTCGCCACCGCCGTCACCGATCCGGCGAGGAAGCGACGAACCGACCCGGGCGACCCCGAGGTCTGCAATATCTACGCGTATCACCAGATCTTCTCGACGCCTGAGGAGATTGCTTACTGCGGGGAAGGCTGCCGCTCCGCCGGTATCGGCTGTGTCGATTGCAAGAGAATCGTCGCGGCGCACATCCAGGAGATGGTCGCTCCCGTACGCGAGAGACGCACGGAGCTTCTTACAAGGCCTTCTGATGTGCGCGACATCCTTAGGGCCGGAGCTGACCGCGCGAGGCCGATCGCACAAGAGACCATGCGGGAAGTCAGGGGCAAGATCGGGACGACGCTGGACTGACGCCGCACCGGGCGCTCGGCACGGTTCCTGTGAGGAGCGGAGCTTGAGTCACGAGAGAGATGAACGCTGGGCGTACGTGGCGCTGGCCGTGCTTGTGGTTGGCTACATCGTCTATAGGATTGCGGTCGGTTCCGACTTCACGGGGTTGTCCATCCGGGGGCTGTCCGTCCGCCTCCCTGAAGTGGATCTCGGCAGGTTCGGCAAGAGCCTGCCGTATCTCTTCGCGCCGCTCTTCGCCGTGGTGTCGGAACTGATACGAAGGAAGAAGGCAAGGACCATCCGTGAAGAGTGGGAGCGCCGCTCGCGGACCGAGGGGGTCCTTCGAAAGGAAGAGAACCTCAAGGTGAAGCTCACGGACGGCGCCCGCGGCTCGGTCCAGGCGGACGTGCGTCTTACGCGCGCCGCCCTCTACGTCATCGACAGGGGCGGCCGCCGCGACCCGATGAGATTCGTGTTTCTGCGTTCGGCCGACTCTGACGTCGCGGTCCTCGATGTGTCCCTTCTCGGGGGATCGACGCCCGCACTCAGACGGGTGCGCGTTCGCATGGGGGGTGCTGCCCGGTTCGTGCTCGAGTTCGAGAGCCGCGAGGGCGAGGCCTGGTGGTCGAGCCTGCGACACTCGCTGGGGAAATCAACCGACAGGGAGTCGTCCCCGGAGCCGCCACCCGAGCCAGATCCGGCCTAGCGACCCGGCGCCAGACCCGACGGCCGGTCCAGAAGCTACATCAGTGATCCGAAGGGAGAAGCGATGCAGAGTTACATCTTCCGGGAGTACGACATCAGAGGTGTCGTGGACAAAGACCTCACCGACGACGTCGTAAAGAACATAGGCAAGGGATTCGGGACATACGTTCTGCGCCACGGGGGCACGAGTATCTCGCTCGGCGGGGACGTACGCCTCTCCACCGAGAGATTCCGCGCCCTCATCACAGAGGGAGCGCTCTCGGTCGGCCTGGACGTCGTCGATATCGGGACCGTGCCGACGCCCGTGCTTTACTACAGTCTCTACGTCCTCCCGGTGGACGGTTCCATAATGATAACCGGCAGCCACAATCCGCCGGACATGAACGGCTTCAAGCTCAACCTGGGTCGTGATTCGGTCTACGGGGAAGAGATCCAGAAGATCCGCGAGATCATCGAGAGCGGCGACTTCGAGACGGGGGAGGGGACGTGCTCGTCCGCCGACATCATCGAGCAGTACAAGGACGCCGTGCGCGAACGCATCAAGCTCGATCGTCCGCTCAAGGTCGTGGCCGACTGCGGCAACGGATGCGGAAGCCTCGTGGCCGTCGACATCCTTTCCAGTCTGGGATGTGAGGTCATTCCTCTCTTCTGTGAGCCGGACGGCACATTCCCCAACCACCACCCGGACCCGACCGTCATGGAGTACATCACGGATCTCATCGCCGCGGTGAAGGAGCACGGCGCCGACATCGGCATCGGCTACGACGGCGACGCCGACAGGGGCGGCGTGGTCGACGAGAACGGGGACGTGGTCTTTGCCGACAAGATGCTCGCCCTCCTCGCACGTGAGGTTCTGGCCGAGGGCCCGGCCGAGATCGTCTTCGACGTCAAGTGCTCGCAGGCGCTCGTGGAGGACATCGAGGCCCACGGCGGCACACCCGTCATGTGGAAGACCGGGCACTCGCATCTGAAGAAGAAGCTCAGCGACAGTGGAGCGCCTCTGGGCGGAGAGATGAGCGGCCACATGGTCCTCGCCGCGGGCTACTACAACATAGACGACGCCGTCTACGCCTCGTGCCGGATCCTCCAGATGCTGTCGCGAAGCGACAAGTCGTTGTCCGAGATGGTCGCCACGCTCCCGAGCTACCACTCGACTCCGGAGATTCGCGGCGAGATATCCGACGACGCGACCAAGTTCAAGATGGTCGAGCAGGCCGTGGAATACTTCAAAGCCAACTACGATGTGATCGACGTGGACGGAGTCAGAATCCTTTTCGGCGACGGCTGGGGCCTGGTCAGGGCGTCGAACACGCAGCCGGTTATCGTCATGCGCTTCGAGGCCCGGACCGAGGAGCGCCTTGCGGAGATCCAGGAGACCGTGACCTCGAAGCTCCGCGAGTTCGGGGACATTCGCATCTAGAGTGGGCAACGCCCCCGAAACGGCCGAGTCCCGCAGGGACCGGCCCTTGAAGTGAATATCGTGCGCCTGAATCCGTCAGACCACCCGGCGAGGCAAGATGCCTGAGCGAGATCCCAAGGAGCAACGAGACCCCAGGGAGGTCGATCTCGAGAAGGTGCGGGACGCCCAGGCAGGCGATCGCGAGGCCTTCGACTATCTGGTCGAGCGCCACAAGGACATCGTCTACGCGGTTGCCTACAGGTTCGCCAAGGATCCGGATCTCGCGCTGGACCTCTCA